>JACRCS010001084.1 GCA_016218905.1 Deltaproteobacteria bacterium | reverse complement strand
GGTCGCGCGCGGTGCGCTCGTGATCCCCGCGATCGTCGAGACCGGGCGCTTCTCGACCGAACTCGTGGTCACGAACCTCTCGGAGACCGAACGGACGATTGAAGCCTCCTGGAAGTCCGAGCTGATCACCACGCCCGATCTCACCGCCCGATTCACCCTCACCGTTCCGGCGAATGGCCAGCTCGATGTCTTCGACCTCGTCCAGCGCCTGCGCGAAGAGCGAGTGGCCGGGGTTCCGCCCCGCGGCCGCGATATTGCCGGAGCCCTCTTCCTGAGGCCCACGGACGGGGACGCCACTCAGATCCTGGCCGGAGCGCGGACCTATGCCACCGCGACGCCGGGCCGCTACGGTGTCTTCACCCCGGCGATCGCCTCGAGTGCAGCCGCTTCCTACCAGGCCTCGCTGATCGGGCTGAGGCAGGACGCCGAGGTGAGAAGCAACCTCGCGATCGTCAACACCGATTCGGCTCCGTCCATCTTTCGCGTCGACCTGTTCGACCCCAAGAGCGGCTTCCCGACGTCGTTCCAGATTGCCCTGGAACCGGGACGATGGATCCAGATCGACCGGGTCCTGGAGAAGTACGCGCCCGGGTCCACCGAGGCGTTCGCCTCCATCTTCGGCGGCCCGTCCTTCCTCGCCTACGCCGTCGTCAACGACGGCGCCAGGCCTGGAGTGGGGACAGGGGACGGCAGCTACGTCCCGATGCAGAACTGGTGACGGGCGCCTGAGCTCCGACTCCGGACGAGAAAAGGGCCGAGGGATCTCTCCCGCGGCCCTCTTCGCGAATCGGTCCGTTTCCGGGCGCCCTACGCCGTCATCTGCCGCAGCACGAACTGCAGGATGTCGCCGTGGCGGTAGTAGACGACCTCGTTCTGGGTGTCGAGGCGGAGTGTGGCGGCGAAGCTCTTCTTCGTGCCGTCCTCGGCCGTCGCGGTGACGGTGATCTTCTTGCCGGGGGTGAGGCCGCCGGCGACGTTTCCGACGTCGAAGGTCTCCTTGCCGGTGAGGCCGAGCGACTGCGCGTCCTCGCCCGCGGCGAACTGGAGCGGAAGGACTCCCATGCCGGCGAGGTTGGACCGGTGGATCCGCTCGAAGCTCTTGGCGACGACGGCCTTCACGCCGAGGAGCATCGTCCCCTTGGCGGCCCAGTCGCGCGAGGAGCCGGTGCCGTACTCGGCGCCCGCGAGGACGACGAGCGGCGTCCCCTCGGCCTGGTACTTCATCGCGGCGTCGTAGATGGACATCTGCTCGCCCGTGGGAACGTGGACGGTGATGCCGCCCTCGGTCCCCGGGAGCATCAGGTTCTTCAGCCGGATGTTGGCGAAGGTGCCGCGCATCATGACTTCGTGGTTGCCGCGGCGGGCGCCGTACTGGTTGAAATCGGCGGGCTTGACGCCGTTGTCACCCAGGTACCTGGCGGCCGGTGAGCTCTTCGCAATGTTGCCGGCGGGGGAGATGTGGTCGGTGGTGATCGAGTCGCCCAGGAGGGCGAGGCAACGCGCCCCCTTCGCGTCGGCGAGGGGCTTCGGCTCCTTGCCGAGGTTCTCGAAGAAGGTCGGCTTGCGGACGTAGGTCGACTTCGCGTCCCACGCGTCCGAGAGGGCGATCCGGTCCTGCGGGCGCTTCGGCGAAAGGGGACAGGTCCGCGACGCCTTCTTGCAGATGACGATCGCCTCCTCGAAACGGCCCCGTGACAGATCGATCGGACCGAACCGGTTGAGGAGCCGGACGGCCTCCGTCCCCCGGTCGCTCCTGGCGAGCGCGTCCGCCGTCCGGAGCGCGGCCCGGCGTCGCCGTCATCTGTAGCAGCGCGAACCGCGGGATGTCGCCGCGGCGGTCAGGAAACGGGGCTGTGGAAAGCGGTACGGGTCTCCCGGCGGTCCGGTCGACGGGCGTGAGGTCCGGCATCGGAAGGACACTCCGAACTGTGAGACGCCTGCTCGGAGCCCTCTTCCTCGGACCCGCGCTCGCGGCGGCGACCGCCTCGGGACAGTCCTGCGCGCTCCCTCATTTCGGCGCGCCGGTCCGGATCTTCAGCCCGACGTCCGCCGCTCCCGCCACATTGCGCTACGCCCCGGTCACCGCCGATTTCGACGGCGACGGGCACGCGGACGTCGCCACTCTCGATTCCGTAGCGAATGCGGTCGTGATCCTCTTCGGAGATGGCCGCGGCGGGTTCGAGCCGAGGGCGTTCACGCCGGGAGGCTCGTGGCTGCGGTCGGCCGACTTCGACGGGGACGGGCGGCGCGACCTCCTCGTCGTCGGGCCTCGCCAGATGCAGGTCGTCTTCGTGGGGCTCGACCGCACCCTCGCGGGCGGCCCGATCACGTCGCCCCCCGCCGAGCAGGTCTTCCGAGGGTTCGAGCAGTCGGCGGTCGGAGACTTCGACGGCAGCGGTTCCGTCGATGTCGCCGTACTGTCCTCGTCAGGGCTCGACCTCTACTTCGGGAATGGCACGGGAGCGTTCGGGGCGCCACGCGTCGCGGCCTTTCCGCCCGGGTACTTTGCGCTACGACTAGAGGCTGCGGACTTCGACGGAGACGGGAGGACGGAGGTCGCGGCGATCGCGCCGAGCCGGCACTCCTCGTCCCTGGTTCGCTGGAACGGGAGCGGCCTCGATCTCGTCACCGCCTTCAACGGAGGGCAGAATACGTCCGCCACCGCCGTG
>JACRCS010001077.1 GCA_016218905.1 Deltaproteobacteria bacterium | reverse complement strand
GGAGCCCGCCTCGAGAAGCGCTACACCCGCTCGATCTCGTGGCAGTCGATCCTGAACTTCCCGACCGGCTACGCCATGAGCAGCCGCGAGCTCCTCCGGGCTCTCGACGCGGAAGGCGTCCGCGCGTCGTACTCCTACGTCTACGGCCCCGGCACGCCGTTTCCGCTGGTCGAGCCGCAGGACACCGGCGACTACCTGCTGAACGTGATCGCGGGGCGACGCCCCGACGGCCGCGACGACGTCGGAGTGGTCTACGCCCAGGGCGACGTCTTCAAGCGCTGCCGCGGCCGGCGCCGGATCGGCTACACCATGCTCGAGGTCGACGGCTTCCCGCGGGAATGGGTGAGCCAGGCGAACCTCATGGACGAGGTCTGGGTGCCAAGCCGCTTCAACCGCGAGGGGTTTCTCTCCTGCGGCGTGACGCGCCCCGTCCACGTCATGCACCTCGGCGTCGACGTCGATCACTTCAACCCCGGTATCAAGGCTGTGCCGAACCCGCGGGGCGATTTCGTCTTCCTCTCGAGCTTCGAGTGGGGAGAGCGCAAGAGCCCCGAGCTCCTTCTGTCGGTGTTCAACGGGACGTTCCGGGCGAGGGACCCCGTCCTCCTCCTCTGCAAGGTGATGAACCGGGACAGCGCCGTGCGCGTCCGCGAGCTCGTCTCGCGGCTCCGCCTCTCTCCGGCGGGGGGCCGCATCGCCTTCATCCACAACCGCGAGCTCCCCTACCACCAGCTCGGCGTCCTCTACCGCTCCGCGGACTGCTACGTCTCGGCGGGTCGCGGCGAGGGCTGGGACATGCCCCTCATGGAGGCGATGGCCTGCGGCCTCTCCTCCATCGCGACCGACTGGGGCGCCCACACCGAGTTCGTGAACGAAGGCATCTCCTACCCTCTCCGCGTGATGGGCACCGTGCGGGCCGTCGCCAAGTGCCCTTACTACACCGGCTTCTCGTGGGCCGACCCGGACGGTGACCACCTCTCGCACCTCCTCCGCTACGTCTTCGAGAACCGCGAGGAAGCGGCCGCGAAGGGGCGCGCGGCGGCGGCGGAGATACAGGGGCGGTGGACGTGGCAGCACGCGGCGCGGAGGATCGTGGAGAGGATCGAGGCCGTGTGACGGTCGGGGCCCGCTGACGGCATCCGGTGCAGCGGAAGGCAGGCTCCACAGTCAGAGCAGCTGCGGCCAGCGGGTCCTCGTCGCCCGTAACCCCGCTACACTCCTGACGTGTTGAGCAGATGGCTTCGGTCCTCCGATCGAGACCCTGGAGCGGCTCTCGTTCGGGCCGCCACGGACGCGATCGCCCGCCCCGAATCGCTCGACGCTCCGACTCTGCGCAGGCGGCTGGCCGACCTTGCCGCCGCGGCGGAGGAAGGGGACGGCGCGCGGTTCGTGCCCGCGCTCGTCGATGCCGCTCCTGCGCTGATGGGCTATCTCCTGAGCTTCGAGCTCGACGGCTCTCCTCCCGGGCTGCTCCGCACGTACAGCGCGGACGCCTTCGGCAGGTTCCTCAACACCCTGGAGCTGACCCAGCTCCCGCTGACCGGCCCCATCCTGGAGATCGGGGCCAACCCCTACCTCTTTCACCTTCTCCTCCGGGCCGTCTTCCCGAAGGCAGCCCTCGTCGGGTCGAACTTCTTCGATCACGACATCTTCTCGACGCACATCGGAAGCGCCCAGCATTGCCTGCGCAGCTCCAGTCTCGGAGAGGTGCTCGACTTCGACTTCCCGACCTTCAACCTGGAAACCGTGCACCCGTACCCCTACCCGGCGGGCTCCCTCGACGTCGTCTTCTTCTGCGAGACGCTCGAGCACCTCGTCGTCAACCCGCTCCGCGTCTTTCGGGAGATCCGACGGATCCTCAGCCCCGGCGGGCACCTCGTCCTCACCCTTCCCAACGCTCTCCGTCTGACGAACGTCGCCGCGATGCTCGCGGGCCGGAACTTCTTCGACCTCTACCAGGTCGGGAACGGCGTTCATGGGAGGCACAACCGCGAGTTCTCCCTGGCCGAAGTCCGAACCCTGCTCGAACGGGACTGGTTCGAGATCGTGCGGGCCGAAACGCGGGACCGGTTCGACTACGACACGGTGCCGATCGAAGCCGTCGACTACTCAGGGCCCGCCGCGACGCTGCCGTTCGGGAAAGCGGATCTGGAGCGCTGGATCCGGCGAGCCGGAGGATCTACCACGGACAGGGGGGACAACATCTACGTCGTGGCGCGGCGGCCGGCCAGTGCCCACCCGATACGGAGTGCTGATCCGGGCCCGTCCGAGGCGGCGAACAACGCTCCCCTTTCCCATTTCGACAACGAGCGGTTGATCTCGTTCCTGGACGTCCTCGAAGAAACGGCGGAGGGGCTTCGCGTCACCGGCTGGGCCTTCTATACGGACGACGCGTCCGGAGCTCCGGCCGACGTCGAGATCGTCCTTCGCGGGCAGGACCGGTCGACGATCCATCGTGCCGAGGGCATGCCTCGAGCGGACGTCGCCTCCGCGCACGGGCTCGAGCACGACATGGTCGGGTTCACGACGGTCGTGCCCCGCTCGGAGCTCCCGTCCTCTCGACTCGAGGTTCGGCTTCGACTTCGCAGCTCATACGGGGTCACAGCAGAGAGGCGGCTCGGCGAGTGGGAAGGGGCCGCTCGCCAAGGTCCCAACGGGGCGGAGGCGGGCGAGACATCCGATGCCTCCTGAAGGGGCGAGCCCGGCAGCGCAAAGCTCAACACGGCCTCCGAAAGACCGCCTGGTCTCCTGCCTCGCCCCGCTTCGGCGGACGAACGACCTGAGTGATCGTCCACTTGCCTTTCGGCTCGGTCTGATCGTCGTCGTCCTCATCCAGGCGTTCTCGGCGCTCGGGTTCCTCCAGCGCGACCAGGTGAACTTCAGCTCGGACCAGGCCGTACCCGCGCTCATGGCACTGGAGATTCGCGATCACGGCGCCCACCCCCTCTTCTACTGGGGCGTCCCGTACGCTGGGAGTCTCGAGCCCCATCTCCTGGCGCTCGTTTTCAGAGTCCTCCCGGACACAGTCGCGTCGTACCGGATCGTGATGTTCGCGTTCCTGGCTCTGGCGACGCTCTTCACCGCACTCGCCGCTGCCCGCGCGTTCGGCCCTCGATCGGGCCTCCTCGCGGGGGCTTACCTCGCGGCCGGTCCGTCCTTCCTCTTCTACAAGATACTGGCGTCCGACGGCGCCTATGCCTCGTTCTTCATGCTCGCGGCGGCCTCCGTCTACCTGGCGACCCGCCTCGGGCAGGAGACGGGCGAAGCGCGTTCGCGAGTCGTGCTTCTCGCTCTCGGCATTTGCCTCGGCGTCGCGTGGTGGGTCATTCCACTTTCGATCGTTCTCGGCGGCGTCGTCGCCGCGGGAGTCGTCCTCCGGCCCGGATCGTGGCTCAAGCCGATCCGCATCTCGCTCCTCTGCGCCGGATTCCTCCTCGGCGCTTCCCCGTGGCTCGCCGAGAACGTCAGAACGGGCTTCGTCAGCCTCCGATCCGCTGAGATGAGCCGGTCGGGCTCGGAGCAGCTGCTCTCGCAGGGTCGGCTCCTCCTCGCGCGCGGAGTTCCGGTTCTCCTCGGCGGGCGTTCGCCAGGAGGCAGGGATGCGACGTTCCCGGGATCCGAGGCGATCTCCGTCGTACTTCTCGGCGGACTCGTGGTATCCGGCACCTTCCTCGTGCGGCGGGAGAAGGTGCCTGCCGCACGATTCCTGGCCCTGTCCTCGACCATCCTCCTCGTCGCGCCCGTTCTCATGGCCCTGTCCCGGGCGCGCACCGACTTCCGGGAAGACCCCCGGTATCTCCTGTCGTGCTATGTCGGAATTGCCGTCCTGTCGGGCGTCCTCCTCGCTCGGCTCATCGAACGGGAAGCGTCCGCGTGGGCTCTCGTGTTCGCCGGGACCTTCTTTCTCCTGGGACCGCTCAGCCAGCTCCGCTCTCAGCGCTACGGCGACGATCCCCGCCACGGCAGAATCCCGGAAACCATCGCCCTGGCGGAAAAGCTCGGCACCTCCGGGATCCGCGAGGTCTACACGGAGTACTGGATCGCGTACCGCCTTACGTTCCTGTCCCGTGGCCAGGTCGTCGCATCCCCGTTCGGTGACGGTGCCATGGGGCCCGTTCGTGACGTTCGTGCGCTGGAGAGGGTCGACGGTGTGGAGCACCCCGCGTTCATCCTCGAACCGGGGCAGGCCCGGCAGCTGCTCGCCTTTCTCGATGCCCGTTCCGCTCCCTATTCGCACGAACAGCTTCCGGACCTCGGGCGAGAGCTGATCTGGGGAATCCCGCCAGGCGAGCTGGCGATCGTTCGCGCCTGTCGCTGCTTCCCGGCCCCGGAATCGCCCTCACCGGGCGCCGGCCCCGAATCCCCGCGTTAGGCCAAGGGACCTTCGCTCAGGGGTCCTCCCCCTTCCTTTTGCCCGGCTCGCTCTTCCGCTCGAAGCCGTCGAGCCTCTCCCGGAGAAGGGCGACCTCCTGCGCCAGCCGGCGGTTCCGCGAATCCAGGCCAGTCAATGCGACGCTCTGGAGGAGGAGGATCACGAGGCCCCCGAAAACGAACGCCGCGAGGATGAGGACGGGCGGGTAGTAGATCCCGACGAAGTCCGCGAGCACGAACTGCACGCGCCGGTGCGCGGCAAAGCCCCCGATCGCGGCGGCGGCGACGAGCCACGCGAGCGACTGCCACTCGCTCAGACGACGCCTCCGCACGAGCTCGACGACGATGGCGACGGACACCAGGGCCAGCACCGCACCGGCCAGCTGCACGCGGACTTCGTAGCTCGGCATGATCAACCCCGTCCTTCGACTTCCTGCGTCGGCCTGACGGGGCGCCTCAGCGCCTCGACGAGCAACGCGAACGAGACCTTCACGGGATAGTAGAGAGCGGTCCAGGCTCCGAGTGACGATTGCCCGGCATCCCGGGCGCGCATCCGTACGGGGACCTCCACCAACCGAAGCCCTGCCCGGGCGAGGAGAAGGTTGGACTCGGGCTCCGGGTAGCCATCCGGGTAGACATCCGCGAGGAGAGAGAAGGCCCGCTGCCGGAACGCGCGCAGGCCGGACGTCGGATCCGTGATCCTCACGCCGCCGAGGACTCGAAGGAGGAAGGTCAGCCACCGGATTCCTGCACGACGGAGCCGGGTGGACCGGTATCCGCCTTCGTCGAGAAAACGGGACCCGACGACGACGTCCGCACCCGTCCGCTCCAGGGCGGCCACCACCTGTCGGGCTTCCAGCGGAGG
>JACRCS010001055.1 GCA_016218905.1 Deltaproteobacteria bacterium | reverse complement strand
GCCTTCTCGCAGGCCGTCGAGGCGCTCTCGGGCACCTCCGTCCCGCCGCGCGCCCAGGCGATCCGCGGCCTCGCCCTCGAGCTGGAGCGCCTCGCGAATCACACGGGCGACCTCGGCGCGCTCGCGGGCGACGTCGGCTTCCTTCCGACCGCCTCCTTCTGCGGCCGGCTCCGCGGCGACTTCCTCAACATGACGGCGCTCCTCTGCGGCAACCGGTTCGGCCGAGGTCTCGTCCGCCCCGGTGGGACGCTCGTCGATGTCGACGAGGCGCTCGCCGCCGAGCTCCGCCGCCGCCTCGAGGAGGCGATGAAGGACTTGCGCGGGGCGGCCGAGCTCCTTTTCGGCGCGGCGACGGTCCTGGCCCGGTTCGAGGGGACGGGCCGGGTCGACCCGGCGACGGCCGAGTCGATCGGCCTCGTCGGCCCGGCGGCGCGGGCGTGCGGCATCGACCAGGACGTGCGGCGAGACCACCCGACCGGGATCTACCGTTTCACGCACGTTCCCGTGATGACGGCCCACGACGGTGACGTGAACGCACGCGCCTTCGTGAGGTGGATGGAGGCGCAGCGCTCCTACGACTTCGTGAAGGCCCTGCTGGCCGCACTTCCGGCGAGCCGGGTGCGGGCGGTGGAGAAGCCGATCCGGCCCGAGCACGTCGCCGTCTCCCTCGTCGAGGGGTGGCGGGGCGAGATCGCGCACGTCGCCGTGACGGACGCCGACGGGCGCTTCTCGCGATACAAAGTCGTCGACCCCTCGTTCCACAACTGGATGGGCCTCGCGATGGCCCTGCGTAACGAAGAGATCTCCGACTTCCCGCTCTCCAACAAGAGCTTCAACCTCTCTTACTGCGGGCACGACCTGTGAGGAGGTGCAGATGATCAAGGTCCTCCTCGAGAGGTTGTCCCAGAAGCACCGGACGATGCTCTGGCCGAACGGCCCCGCGCCCCAGCTGCCGGCGCGTTACCGCGGCCTTCCGACGATCGACGCGAACCGCTGCCCCGAGGGGTGCCGCGAGTGCGCCGACGCCTGCCCCACCGAGGCGATCTCGTTCGGGAACGGAAAGCCCGCGATCGACCTCGGCCGCTGCCTCTTCGGCCCCTAGTGCGAGGCGGCCTGCCCCGAGAAGGCGATCTCTTTCACGCGGGACTACCGCCTCGCGGTTCGCTCGCGAGCGGACCTCCAATTCGAGGGTGCGACGCTCCCCCTCGCGCATGCGCTCGACGGCAAGCTCCGAAACCTCTTCGGCCGGTCGCTCAAGCTCCGGGTCGTGAGCGCGGGCGGGTGCAACGCCTGCGAGGCCGACGTGAACGTCCTCTCGACGATCGGCTGGGACCTCGGCCGCTTCGGCATCCAGGTCGTCGCCTCGCCCCGGCACGCCGACGGGCTCCTGATCACCGGGCCCGTCACGAAGAACATGGAGCTCGCGCTCCAGAAGACGTGGGCCGCCGTCCCGCCGCCGAAGATCGTCATCGCCGTCGGCGCCTGCGCGATCTCGGGCGGCCCGTACTACGACCGTCCCGAGCAGCTCGGGGGCGCCTCCGCCGACGTCCCCGTGGACCTCTTCGTTCCCGGGTGCCCGCCCCACCCGCTCACGATCCTCGACGGCCTCCTCCGCCTCCTCGGGAAGCTCGAAGAAGAAGGCCGCGTCCCCCCGCGCTGATCTACGAGCCGTCCTGATGCACGAGCTCTCCCTCGTCACCGAGATCTATCGCACCGCCCGAAAGACCGTCGACGCCTACGGACCGCACCGGATCGAGGTCGTCAGGATCGCCGTCGGCGAGCTGGCGGCCGTCGAGCCCGACCTCCTCTCCTTCGCGTGGGAGGCGGTGACGGCGGGCACGCCCGACGCCGGGTCGCGCATCGACGTCGACTTCCGCCCCGCGATGCAGACCTGCGCCGCCTGCGGCGTCATCCCCGAGCGCGCGCCGGGGAGCTGGCTCCGGCTCTGCCCGCGCTGCCAGGGCCCGCTCGGGATCGAGGGGGGCGACGACCTCGACGTCCTGAACGTGACGTTCGAGGAGGAAGAACCTACGGACTGACAGGGCGCGGGCCGGTGCCACGCGGCCGGGCCGCTCCCGCCCGGGGCGCGGACGCGCGGGGCAGAATAGAAAATCAAGACCTGACCCGAACGAGCCAGCCCCGACTGCTCTCGCGTGTCCCGGAGGCGAGGGATGGCGAATCCCGCGCCTTCCGCCGCGTTAACGCGGTGCCTGCCCCACCCCGTCGTATGTGTTAACGTGCTCCCAAAATCGGCTAGGGTCGGTTGGTCAACGAGAGCTCGTCCGGGCGCAGGAGGGGTACATGAAGTCCAGGCTGATAACCCTCGTCGGATTCCTGCTCGGTATGCAAACCGCCACGGCGCAGTGGGCGCAAGAGGGGCCGAAGCTGGTCGGAACCGGAGCGGTCGGCGGCGCTTCCCAGGGCTATTCGGTAGCGACCTCGTCGGACGGGAACACCGCCATCGTGGGCGGGCTCAGCGACAACGGCGACGCCGGAGCCGCGTGGATCTGGACGCGGAGCGGCGGGGTGTGGACTCAGCAGGGCCCCAAGCTGGTCGGAACCGGAGCGGTCGGCAGCGCTCAGCAGGGCCGTTCAGTTTCGATCTCGTCGGATGGGAACACCGCCATCGTGGGCGGGCAAGGCGACAACAGCTACGAAGGAGCCGCGTGGATCTGGACGCGGAGCGGTGGGGTGTGGACCCAGCAGGGGCCCAAGCTGGTCGGAACCGGAGCGATCGGCGACCTCCCCCAGCTGGGCTACTCGGTATCGATCTCGTCGGATGGGAACACCGCCATCGTTGGCGGAAGCGGCGACGGAGCCGCCAACAGTTACGAAGGAGCCGTGTGGATCTGGACGCGGAGCGGCGGGGTGTGGACCCAGCAGGGGCCCAAGCTGGTCGGAACGGGAGCGATCGGCAGCGCCAACCAGGGCGGTTCGGTATCGATATCGGGGGATGGGACCACCGCCCTCGTGGGCGGGCCTGGCGACGACGGAAGTGTTGGAGCGACGTGGGTCTTCACCGTCGCCGCCCCGGGCGCCTCTCAGCTCGCGTTCGTCCAGCAGCCGACGACAACCGTGGCAGGAGCGACGATCTCGCCCGCAGTGACCGTCCAGCTCCAGGATGGCTCTGGAAATCCGGTCTCCACGGCAGGCGTCACGGTGACCCTCTCGCTCACGAGCGGAACAGGCGCTCTTTCCGGCACCCTCAGCCAGCTCACGGATTCCACTGGTCTGGCGACCTTCAGCAATCTCTCGATCGACCTGGTCGGGTCGAAGCAGCTGACAGCGGCGAGCACCGGCCTCACCCCGGCCGTATCGAGTTTCTTCAACATCACGGCGGGGGCGGCGGCGATCATCACGGTGACCGGCGGCGGGACGCAGAGCACGTCGATCGGCACTCTGTTCGCCCTGCCGCTCCAGGTGACGGTGACCGATGCCCTGCTCAACCCTGTGAGCGGAGCGGTCGTCACCTTCAGCGCCCCCGGCTCCGGAGCGAGCGCGGTCCTGAGCAATGGCGGAAGCGCCACGACGAATGCCAATGGACAGGCGTCCGTCACCGCTACGGCCAACTTCGTGGCGGGCGGGCCCTACACGGTGACCGCAACGGTCGGCACCCTTCCTCCGGCGAATTTCAGCCTCACGAATCTCCAGGACGCGGTGGACGTGATCCCGACGCTCGGCGGGGTCGGCCTGATCGGGTTTGCGCTTCTCCTCGCGGCGGTCGGGGTCCTCGGTGCCGGGGGGGCGTTCAAGAGCTGAAGCGATGAGATGAACCGAGGGGACCCGGGACCCGCCGGGTCCCTTCGGGCTCCTTCGACGCGGCCGGGGAGACTCCTTCCCGTGCGCCGTCGCGAGCCCGGCCAGCGGCGCGTCGGGGCCCGCCGCCGGACCGACCGCAGCCGCCCGGATCGCCCTCCGCAGCGCCTCGGACTTCGAGATGCCCCATGCCGGGCGATCTTCTCGTCCCTTCGCGCCTACCGCGGCAGCAGCGTCCGCGGGTCGTTCGTGACGTTGTCGATGGCCGAAGCGTAGGTCGCGAAGCTCCCGCCAGGCGTCGGCGTGGAAATGACGAGCCGCGCCCCGGAGAGATTCGAGGCGACTCCGAGGTCCCTGACGACCTTCGACACCTGGGTCATCCCGAGGGGCTGGAGCGGATAGCTCCTGGCTCCCAGGGTCGCTCCGT
>JACRCS010001069.1 GCA_016218905.1 Deltaproteobacteria bacterium | reverse complement strand
CGGCTACACGTCGAAGATCGCCGGCACCGAGGCCGGCCTCGGCAAGGAGCCTGAGCTGACCTTCTCGGCCTGCTTCGGCGCGCCGTTCATGGTCCACCACCCCGCCTTCTACGCCGGCCTCCTCAAGAAGAAGATCCAGCACTACGGTGTCAGCTGCTGGCTCCTGAACACCGGATGGGTCGGCGGCCCGTACAACGTCGGCAAGCGAATCTCCATCCGCTACACCCGCGCCCTCCTCGACGCCGCCCTCGACGGCTCGCTCCACGGGGTCGAGTACACGAGGGACCCGATCTTCGGCTTCGAGACGCCGAAGACCTGCCCCGGCGTCCCAGACTCGGTCATGAACCCGTCGAGCTCCTGGCCCGACAAGGCCCTCTACACGAACCGCTACCGGCAGCTCGCGGCGCGCTTCGTCGAGAACTTCAGGAAGTTCGAGGACGGGTGTGCTCCCGAGGTCATCGCGGCCGGCCCGAAGCTCTGAAGCAACGAAGACCCAGTCGACTCCAGGGGAGCCCGCTGAGGCGGGCTCCCCTTCCTTCGCCCGTCGCGTCCGCGGACCCTTCAGCGATCGCAGCCGAGCAGCGCGAGACTCCGGCGAAGCTCAGTTGCTCCCGGGTCCACCTCGAGCCCTCGGTGGTAGGCCTCGATCGCGCCCTCGACGTCTCCCTCGCGCTGGCGCGCGAGCCCCAGGTTCCCGTAGACAGGAGCGAAATCCGGGACCATCCGCGCGGCGACCTCGAGCATGGTCCTGGCCGAGGCGAGGTCATGGCAGAGGAGCCGCGCGACACCCTGGTTGCTCGCAAGAAGTCCCGCGACCGCCAGGTCGTCGAACGGCCTGAGAATCGCCGCCGGCATGCGGCGCGACAGGCCGAGGTCGTAGACGACCGGCGCGCGTCCGTGCAGGTACACCGCGACGAGGTGGCTGAGGACGAGGACGAACTCCCCCCGCCGCTCGCTCTTCGTGGGCCGAAGGAGGAGAGCCGCCGAGAGGGGAACGTCCACCGACCGTGCGAGCGCGATGAAGAGGCTCACGTAGGAGACGCAATTCCCTCGTCGCGCGGAGAACGCCTCAGGCGCCGTCAGGGCGGCCTCGAGGTCGTAGCGGAAGTGGAACCCGGCCGGATCGTTGAGCGCCCCCTGGATGCGGGCGAGCTTCTCCTCTGGGCCGCCGATGCCCGCCCACTCGCGCGCTGCCTCGCGCATCGCCTCGGTCGCCTCCATCGGGTTTGGCACGGCGTCGCCCTGGACGCCTCGCCGGGAGACGGCCAGCCGCCACTCGGCCGGAGCGAGCGTTAGGGCGACGGTCGACGTGGTCGAGAGGCAACCCCACGGAAGAAGGCCCAGGGCCGCGAGAAGAAGCGGTCGGATCGGCCTGCATCGGGCCGAGCCACGCGCAGCCTCGACCGGCGCGTCGCCGCCCCGCCGCCCTCTGGCGGCACCCGCTGGGGTCGGTGCCGACGCTGTCATCCCTCCGGTATACGATTCACGGTCCGCCGGGTTCAGGTCGATTGCCCGAAACCGCAATCTCCGGACGTCGCCCAAGACGTCGCTCGGCCGATCCCCGAGAACCCGAAAGCCGACAGGCGACGACGGTTCCGGTCTCGCTTCCTCCAGAGGAACGGCCTTCCACTCTTCTCGAGCCAGCCGTCCGCCGCTCGTTCGACGCGAGACGGAAGCCCAGAGCTCAGGCAGGATCTTGAGAGCGATTCCAGAGAGACGGCGCGCCGCGCGTGGCCTCCGACGAGACTGACCCAGCGAAGGGGTCACGCTCGTATCCGCCGGATCAGGAACGGACCCGGCTCCTCTCGCGACTGCGATCGAGAAAGGGCCTAAACCCCCGAAGAGTCGGGCCTAGACGCGGGCATCCGACCGGTCGCTTCCCGCGGGAATCGGCACGAATCGTGCGTCTCGTCGGCCGCGTGCACGGCCCCACACACGCGAAATCACTCACGAGGAACCGGAGGATCTCGATGAAGGTGTCTCGCCCGCTCACCGTCCTGGCCATCGCCGGCCTCTGGGCCGCGGCCCTCCCGCTCGCTCTCGGAACGGCCCTGCTCCCCGCGGAACTCTCCGCCGCCCCACCCGCCGCGCAGTCGCACCCGCCGCTCGGCCGGTGGATCGACGGCTGCTCGGCCGGTTTCCGGCTCGCATCGATGCCGAACGCCTGGGTCGTCGACCCGGGACAGCCGGTCAAGGTCTTCACCCGCCTCGCAGTGGACTTCGACGCCCTCCCCGAGAACGAGTACGTCGCCGAGGTCGCGCCCGACGGCGAGAAGACCCACCAGCTCGTCGGGTACGCCACGGCGTTCCTGCGCGCGGAGATCCGCGCCGCCGGATCGGTCAAGCCCGTCGCCGTGCTGACCGGGACGCGGCTGGACGCCACGAGCGGGACGCCCGCGGAGCTGACCTGGTCGGGCCTCGACCAGCAGGGCCGACCGGTGCCCCCGGGTGAGTACGAGATCGAGGTCCGCGGCCGCATGCTTCCGAGCTGGGCGGAAGACCTCATGCGGAACAAGGGGGAATACGCCGACCTCGAAGGCTGGACCAATGCCGCCGAGGCCTGCACGCGCGTCCTCCGGATCGAGGTCGTCGAAGGGTCGAAGCGCCTGCCGGCCACCGGTCCCCTGGCGGCGACCTGCGCTTCGGCGCCGGCGAGCTACTACGCGACCGTCGACGCCTCGACCCCCGCCACGCTGCGCGCGACGCTCCACGCCGTCATCGACGACCACGTGCGCTTCCCCTACACCTCGAGCACGACCGATACGTGGGACATCCTGAACGACGCCGACGAGAACCCCT
>JACRCS010001088.1 GCA_016218905.1 Deltaproteobacteria bacterium | reverse complement strand
CAGGACGTCAAACGAAGGCGAGGGCGTGCATCTGCCGGCCTACAATCCCCCGGCAGGGCGCCCGTTCTGCCTCGTTTGTACCGCGGCGGGTCCAAGGCCTCACTCTCCGCGGGTGCCTACGCCAGTGATGCGTCAGCGCTGCCCGCTCACCTTCGCCTTTGACAACCCCCTGCACGCTCCGGTATGATCCCGCTTCTCTTGTGGGCCGTTAGCTCAACTGGCAGAGCAACTGACTCTTAATCAGTAGGTTGGAGGTTCGATTCCTCCACGGCTCACCACGAAAATCAAGGGGCTAGGCTATGCGCCTAGCCCCTTTTTCTTCGCCTTTGGGTCTTGGGGTAGCGGATGGGGTAGCATTTCGGGGGTCATGAGCTGTGAGAGCAGCTATCAAGAGGCCAGTTCAGAGGTACACGAGAGGGCAAGCGGGACTGAGGCAGAGCGCTTCACGAAAATAGGGAAGCTGGGCGCGAGGGGCGGGCTGAGTTCGGTATGTCTTCCGTAGTGAGCCCTCTTCTCCCGGATGCCTTGCCGGCGCGAATCGTTTGCTCCTTTCGCACCTCGTGGACGATACCCTCCGGCTTCCGTTCCGGCTCGCTCTGAGCGTTCTGTTCCTTGATTCGTCATCACGGTGTAGGAATCGGCCTTGATGACTTCCATCCCGTCCAACTCCCGGTACGTGAGCCAGGAGCGATTGCGGAAGCGAATCCACGCCAGAACCTTGGACAGGTTCCACGCGGGCCGATCAAACGCTGCGTTCTCTTTCGGGAGTGTTTCGCTTCCGCTCGCCGTCCGAACCCTTTCGACAGGGTCGAAACGGCTGGTGCCCCGGTAGGGCGATCCTGCCGCGGTGCCTCTTCTCGGCCGATCTTCGCCGGCCACTG
The DNA here is from genome assembly GCA_016218905.1 of Deltaproteobacteria bacterium. The sequence goes on along the minus strand of JACRCS010001088.1, from coordinate 6,023 downwards.
TACTGCTACCCGCGAAGCGCCTCGGGGTGCCGCTCCGCCACGCGCAGGAGTGAGCGCGCCGGCCCTCGCGGCGTCCTCCGGCCCTGCTCCCAATCCTGGAGCGTCCGAAGGCTCACGCCCAGGAGCGCCGCGAACGCGGACTGACTCAGGCCGGACTTCTCCCGGACCGTGCGGACGTCCGGCTCCTGGACCTCGATTCGCTTCCCCTGGCCTCGCTTGATCGCCCGGACGCTCTCCAGGATCTCCTCTCCGATGTTCCGCTTGCTCATTCCACCAGCTCCTCGCGCAGCTTCTTCAGGATGTGCCCCGGGATGTTCTCCGTCTCGTGTTTGTCGTAGATCGTCAGGAGCCAGATCTCCCCGCGGGTGTCGCGCCAGTAGTAGACCACGCGAACCCCGCCCCTCTTGCCCCGTCTTTCCGCCGACCAGCGGAGCTTCCGCACGCCCCCGCTGCCCGGGATCACGGCGCCGGACTCGGGGTGAAGGGTCAGCGCCCACTGAAGGGCCGCGTACTCGTCCTCTCCGAGGCACTCGGAGACGCGCCGGGAGAGCAGGGGCGACTCGATGAAGACCATCGGCTCTCCGCTCCTCAACTATACGGCTCTGCCGTATCTCTGTCCACAGGGCCGGGACCCGATCAGCTTCCGCCGCTCCGCCCATTGATGCTGACGACCTTCTCCGCCCGCTTCCCCTCGACGATCTCCTGGAGCCGCCGGGCCCACTTCTCGAGGGCGGCGCGCTTCTCGGCGTCGTAGCCGTGGCGATCGTAGACGGCAGTGACGCCCGGCTCTGCATGGTTCGTGCGGGCGTGAAGGGCCCGAGAAGCTCCGCGACGTCCACCGGCTCTCCCTCGGCGGCCGAGAGCGCTGCCCACGCCTCCCGCTTCGTCCGCGTGGGGTGCGAGAGGGCGTTGACGTGGACCGGGAGCTCAGGGGCGGGGGAGCCGTCCTCGGGCTTCTTCCAGGCACCATGGCGACAAGAGCACATCACGTCGTCCCAAATTGGGAATTGGAGGGGGCTGGGACGTGAAGGCGGAAGGCATCTCCGAGCCCATCCGGCATTTTGGCATCAAGGAGCAGGCCGTTGACTTCGCTCGCGACCTCAGCAGGACGGAGCACACGGAGCTCGTGATCCACGATAAGCGGGGACGAATCGAGGCGAAGGACAGCCACGGGCACGATCCCCGTCGGCGCCACGGGTGACGCGGAGCCGCGACGGCGGCCTTGTGGCAGCCGTGAGGATCTCGTCCGTACTGCTCTCGACTCTGCGTGGCGCGCCTCGTATGTACTTGTTTTCCTGTTTAGGACAACGCGCTTCCTCTTTGTCGAGCTGCAGAACGGCCCGGAACCTCTAATCGTCCCGATTTCACGGCGTTAGCCTTCTCGGTCTTTCTGGCTCGTTTCTTGCTATCGTCTGAAAGATTCTGAAAGGGTCCGGTATGCCGGCGAAGTGGAGACTTCGCGCGGTCTTAGCTCGCTTTCAGCCCGGGTCGGCGCGCTTCAAGAAAACCCCGGCACCGCTTCCCCGCATTGCGCGAGCCCGGAGCCTCTTCGTCCACCTTCTCCCCAAAAGGAGGCCTCATGAGAAAGAGCATGCTCAGTGTTGTCACGCTTGCGCTGATCGGCACGGCGGCCACCTGGTCCCAAGGCGCGGCCTGGGAGCGCACCTACGCCATGACCGGCTCCCGGAGTTGCGTGCAGACCGTCGAGGGCGGCCTCGGATCGGCACCGGATTTCGTGCTTTCGGCGAGCGCGAGCACCCGTTCGGCACATTTCGAGGGCAAGCTCGTCCTCCGAAGCGATGGAACCGGCTCACTGGAGACCAGGGTTCTTCAGATCTACAATCAACGGACCGCGATCGGTACCCAACCCATGAACGTCATGACGTCGACCTGCGCCGTGCGCTTCGGGAGCAATCCGGATGGGAGCCGCTGGCTGGACGCCTTAGACTGCTGGGGCCCGATCGAGGCCGGCGCCGGAGCGGGCCTGGAGGGGGGCACCATAACCCCGGAACGGCTGTCCCTCATCCCTTCGCTCGACGGCAGCATCCTCCTCTTGTCCAGCGTTGAGCCCCAGATCATAACGACTTACTCGACCAACTCAGCCGGCGGGCAAGACCGCTTCGACCGGATCTGCGGCCGAACTGGGACAGCCATCTTGCAGCGCTGAAGGCAGACCTGTCGCGGGCCGCATCGGATCTGGTCGGCCCGCCCGGGTTCAGGAGGAGGTCGCGCAGGAGGTTCAGGCGGTCTCAAGGCGAGCCCTGCCAGGGCCGATCATCAGGGGCGGCAGAGCATCCGACCGCCCCTTTCTTCGCGAGCTCCCTTCGGATCCCCCATCGAGGCGACCATGGGCACGGAGTTTGTGAGCTGGAGACCCGAGTACGAGCTCGGACACGAGATCATCGACGGGCACCACAAGACCCTCGTAGAGCTGATCAACAAGCTGTACGTCGCCCTCACCGAGTTCGGCCATGACCGGGAGAGGGCCTTCACGGAAGCCGTCCGAGGGGCTGCCAAGTACGCGCAGATGCACTTCAGCACGGAAGAGAAGCTCATGGTCGAGGCGTCCTATCCCGGGTACGCCGGCCAGAAGAAGCAGCACGCGCACTTCATCCACCAACTGCTGGAACACGCGCAGAATCACAAGGAAAGCGCGGCAAGGTTCGCTCCTAACCACTTCGTCCGGTTCCTTCGCGACTGGCTGCTCGCGCACATCGCGCTCGAAGACCGCCAGCTCGCGGACTTTCTCCGGTCCAGGTGAGGCCGGCGCCGAGCTCCGGTCACGACCGCGGTTCTCATCCGCACCACCCTCCGGTGCACCAGGAGACGTGAGCGCCTGCCGCCGCGATCCCGGCCGTCTACGGCCCGGCCCGGCGGGCGGCCCCGCTCTTCGGCTTCTCAGATACTGTGTGGTACCGTTAAGATGGATGACATGGGCCACTTCCCGCGGTGAGCGAGGGACCGGCGCGGTCTCTCGCGCCGGAGCGCGGGGGGCGAGCGGCCGCCCTCCGTTTTTTCCTGTGGGCCATCGGGAGCGCGATGAGGAGCACGGACGGAAGAAGAGCGGAATCGGACTCGACCGCGGCGGGCGCGTGGAAGAGAAGTCGCCCGGGGCCCTTGCGCCTGGTCTGCGCGGTCCTCGCCATCATGATGGTGCTCGACCTGGGCAGCATGATGGTGCTGGAGCACTTCCTCTCCCCGGAGCCGCGGCTCCTCTGGCACATCGCCGCCTCCTTGTCCCTCGCCCTCCTGCTCCTGCCGGCCTTCTACTTGCTGGTTTTTCGGCCCATGTGGGCCGAGACGCAGATGCGGGCCCGCGCCGAGGAGGAGTTGTGGGAGATTCATCGAAGCCTAGAGCGGCAGGTCGGGGAGCGCACGGCGGAGCTCCGCCGGACCAACGAACGACTGCAGGAGCAGATCCGCGAGGCGAGCCTCGCCCGGGAGGAGCTCCGGCAGTCGGAGGCCCAGCTCCGCGTGCTCTCCGGAGAGCTGGTCCAGGCCCAGGAGTCGGAACGGGCTCGCGTCGCCCGGGACCTGCATGACGGCATCGGCCAGACGCTCACGGCCATCAAGTTCCTGTTGGAGCACGGAGTGGAACGGATCCAGGCGGGAGAAGCTCCCGAGGACGCCCTCGGCAGCCTGGTCCCCCGGATCAAGGGAGCGGTCGAGGAGGTCAGGCGGATCTGCATGGACCTGCGCCCTTCGACCCTCGACGAGCTCGGCGTGCTGCCGACGATCGCGTGGTTCTGCCGGGAGTTCCAGGAGGCTTTCCCGGGCCTTCGCATCGAGCGCCGGATCGAGGTGGGGGAGGACGCGATCCCGGAGGTCCTCAAGATCACGATCTACCGCCTGCTCCAGGAGGCCATGAACAACGTCGCAAAGCACAGCGGGGCGGAGCGAGTCCGGATCGACCTGAGCGGTTCCGACGGGGGCCTCGTGCTGGCGGTGGAAGACGACGGGACGGGCTTCGGGGAGCGCGTCCTGCCCGCGGCGGGCGACGACCCAGGCTTCGGCTTGAAGAGCATGCGCCAGCGGGCGGAGCTCTCCGGCGGGACCTTGGCCATCCGCTCCGGCGAACACGGGGGCGTGACGGTGGAGGCTTGCTGGCCCGCAGAGGCCCTGCGCCGCCTCAGGGGGTGATGAGCCCTTTCTCGATCGCGTAGGCCGTGAGGGCCGAGATGGTCTTGAGGTTCAGCTTCCGCATCAGGTTGGCCCGGTGCTTCTCGACCGTCTTCGGGCTGATGCAGAAGCAGTCGGCGATGTCCCGGTTGCGCCGCCCCTCCGCCACCAGCTTGAGAATCTCGCGTTCGCGCTGGGTGAGGGTCTCGAAGACGGTCGTCTGAGAGGTCTTCTTGCCGTCCAGGTACCCGTCGATGACGCGGTCCGAGACGGCGGGACTGAGATAGCGGCGCCCTCGGGAGACGCTCCGAATCGCCATGACCAGCTCCGTGGAGTTGGCGTCCTTGAGGACGTATCCGTCGGCGCCCGCCTGGAGGGCGGCGAAGACGTGCTCCTCCGTCCGGTGCACGGTGAGGGCCAGGACTTTGGTCTCGGGCAGGTACTGCTTGATCTGGCGGATGGCCTCCATGCCGCTCATCACCGGCATCGTGAGATCCATGAGGACGAGGTCGGGCGAGAGGGTTTGAGCCAGGCGGACCGCTTCCTTCCCGTCCTCCGCCTCGCCGACCACCTCGAAGTCGTCGGGATGGGCGGCGAGGAGGGCGCGCAGACCTTCCCGCACGATGGTGTGGTCCTCTCCCAGCAGAATACGCAGCTTGCCCATGATCTCCCCTTCGGCGGATGATTGCTCCCTGAGCAGGCATGGAAAGTTTAATAGATTTCTAAACTCGTCGGAAGACTCCCTTTTTTTGTCTCCTCCCCTACCCGCTATGGGGGCATGCCCGCATACCAAAATAAGGTGGAACCCCCGTAGCCTGGAAGGAGAAGGCCAGGTACCCTAAGCTTCATCATCGCCATCCCGGTGGAGGAGTCATGCCCAGCTGTCTGGTTGTCGAGGATTGCCCGGTGTACCGGCAGGTCGTCTGCGATATCCTGCACAGACACTTCCCCGGTCTGCTGATCGCCGAGGCGGAGGACGCGAGAGAGGCTACGGAGAAAGCACGGAGCTCCAAGCCTGACCTCGTGCTCATGGACCTCCAACTGCCCGACGAGAACGGGCTCGAGGTCGCGCGCAGAATCTGGGATGTCAACCCCCTGGCGACCGTGGTGGTCGTGACGAGCTACGACATCCCCGAGTACCGGGAAGCCGCGGCGCAGCTGGGGGTACGTCACTTCCTGGTCAAGAGTACCTCGACACCCAAAGAGCTCGTCGCCCTCACGAGCACCATCTTCGAGGAGCGGGCGCTCGCGGGTGCTCAGGCTTCCGGCGTCCTCGCCGCTCCCGCCACGGGATCGTTCTGAGCGCCCCGACGCTCCGCATCCAGTTTGGACGGCCCGTCCCGCCTGTCAACCGCAGCCGGACGGGCCGTTCGGCATCTAGCCGCTGCGGTCGAACGGTCTAAAGCCCCTTCGCTTGCTTCCCTCATCCTGGAGGTATTCAGAAGTGGCGGGTTTCGCCCCTCGCCGATTGGGGGATTCCCCGACTATCGGCTGGACCCCGAGCCAGGCAACATGGCGGAATGTAAGCCTTTCGCTATGCTGTTGAGAGGAGTCGGCGTGCAACGGGTCCGGTCTCTCGCGGGCGAGTCGGAGCGGGCCGGACGCGAGCGTGTCCGGCCCGGGAAGTCGGAAGGTAAGAGTCTGCCGGACACGGCGGTCATCCGCAGGGTCCCGACAACCACAGGGAGGAGCCGGTGAAGCGAAGAGCGAACCTTCTCCGCAACATGACGAAAACTCTGGCCGCGCCCGGTGCGCTTCTCCTCGCCCTGGCTCCGGCCGCCCCGGCTCTGCCGCCGTCCCTGGACCGAGTGCCGATCCCGACGCCGGACCGGACGAGTGCTCCCCGGGGGAGCCTGCCGGGGACCCACGACCTGGCGGAGATCATCCCCCCGGGCAAGACGGAT
>JACRCS010000100.1 GCA_016218905.1 Deltaproteobacteria bacterium | reverse complement strand
TACCTCCAGCAGCTCGTCATGGAGTCTCTCGGCAAGGAGAAGGACCTCTCGGGGAACACCGTCCACCAGGGGATCGCCGTCTACGGCAACAAGGGCTCGACCGACCAGCACGCCTTCCTCCAGCAGCTGCGCGAGGGGATGCCCAACTTCTTCGTCACCTTCATCGAGGTCCTCCGCGACCGGCGGGACGGCCTCCCCTCGCTCGCCGTCGAGGAGGACGTCACCTCCGGCGACTACCTCCACGGCTTCCTCCTCGGGACGCGGGAGGCCCTGACCGAGAAGGGCCGCGGCTCCGTGACGATCACCGTCGACGACGTCTCCGCCCGCTCGCTCGGCGCTCTCATCGCGCTCTTCGAGCGGACGGTCGGCCTCTACGCCCTCCTCGTCGGCGTCAACGCCTACCATCAGCCAGGGGTGGAAGGCGGCAAGAAGGCAGCCGCGGCCGTCCTCGACGTCCAGCGCGCGCTCCTCGCCGCGATGCGGGCGGAGGCGGGGACCTTCCGAACGGCCGAGGAGTGGGCAACGAAGGCGAAAGCCGGGGGCGAGATGGCCTGGAAGGTGCTCGAGCACCTCGCCACGAATCCCGACCACGGGGTCCAGCGCCGCCCCGGCGCCGACCCGTTCGCGTCGACCTACGGGGCGACCTGAGCCGCGGGGCTCAGCCCTTCTTCAGCGTCTTCAGGAAGGCGTCGAACGCCGGCGTCGCGGCGAGAACCGTCTTCTTCGGCCCGAACATCTTGAAGAAGACGGGTCCCTGCGGTCCTTCCGCGATGCCGCCGCGCAGCGCCCAGCCCGGCTTCGGCGTCATGGCGCCACCCGGCATCCCTGAGGAGTAGGTCCCCTCGGTCGTCACGATCGTCACCGGGATCGCCCCGGCTTTCATTGTGATCGGCTTCCCGGGCCCGGCGCTCCCCTTTTCCGGCTGGAACTGGGCGATCCAGCGGTCGATGTTCGCCTGCGTTCCGCCCCCCTGGCCCGGCCCGAAGAAGAAGACCGCCACCTCGCCTCCCTCGGCGTCGCCGGCGGCGGCCGGCACCTTGTAAGTGACGACGCGCATCGACGAGGTCGACGGCGCCACGCTCCACGCCTTCGGCGGGGTCCAGGTCAGCCCGCCTGCCGCATTCGCGGCGGCCGGCGCGTGAGAAGAAGCCATCTGGAAGAGGACGAGCGACGCGGCAAGGAACGTGTTCATGACGGCTGACTTTACCAGCTGGCGAGACGGCGTCGCACGCCCCTCGGAGGGCGCATCTCCCAGAGTGGGGTCAGGTCTTGATTTTCTACTGTACGGTTGGCGCGGCGACTGTAGTCAGGCACCGTCCTGCGGCCGGTACCGAGGGATGAACCACAGGGAGTTTCGTATCAGAGTGCAGCCCAGACCCGACGCGGATGCAGCAGGGGGCGTGGCAGCGGTCGTAGACCGAGCCGCGCTGGGCGGGCGCGAAGCCGGCGTCGCGGATGAGGGCGACCATGTCGTCGCGGGTCATCCGGTTGTGGGCGCCGGCGGCGGCGACGACGTTCTCCTCGATCATGATCGAGCCGAGGTCGTCGGCGCCGAAGAAGAGCGAGACCTGCCCGATCTTCTTTCCCTGCGTCACCCACGAGCCCTGGAGGTGCGGGACGTTGTCGAGGAAGAGGCGCGAGAGCGCGAGGGTCCGGAGGTAGTCGTGGCCGGTCGACACCTCGACCGTGCCGTCGAGCGCCGTGTTCTCCTCCTGGAATGTCCACGGGATGAAGGCCGTGAACGACTCCTTCCCCTCGGAGAGCGACTCGTCCTGGACCCTTCTCACGACCTCGAGGTGCGCGATCCGCTCGGCGTACGTCTCGCCGACGCCGAACATCGTCGTCGCCGTCGTCGGCATCCCGAGGCGGTGCGCCTCGCGGTGGACCTCCGCCCACTTCTCGGTCGGCGCCTTGGCGAGCGCCCAGATCCGCTTCCGCACCCCGTCCTCGAGGACCTCCGCCCCGCCCCCCGGGACCGACATGAGGCCGGCGTCCCTGAGGCGCACGAGTACGTCGGCGATCGGGGCCTTCTCCTTCTTGGCGAGGAAGAAGATCTCGGGCGCCGAGAAGGCGTGGCGGTGGATCCCCGGGTAGCGGTCGCGCAGGAACGAGAGGAGCTCCTCGTAGAACGAGAACGGCAGCTCGGCGTGGACTCCCCCCTGCAGGAGGACGCCCGTCCCGCCGAGGGCGAGCGTCTCCTCGACCTTGGCGCCGATCTCCTCGAGCGGGAGGACGTAGGCCTCCTCGTCCCCCGCCTTCCGGTAGAAGGCGCAGAAGCTGCAGCGGTAGACGCAGACGTTCGTGTAGTTGATGTTCCGGTCGACCTGGTAGGTGGCCTTCGTTCCCGGGTGCATCCGGCGGCGGACGGCGGCGCCGGCCGCGCCCAGCTCGAGAAGCGGCGCCTCCTCGAAGAGGAGTATCGCCTCCGCGGGCGTGATCCGGCTCCCCGAGGCGGCGCGGTCGAGGATCGCCGAGACTCGCGGCGATCCCCCGCGACCGGGGACGGGAGGGTTGGCGAGGAATCCGTCGATCCGGACGGGCGACATCAGGAGAAGGACCTCGGGACGAGCGGCACCCCGGAGAACGGAGGGAGGTCGGGCGAGGAGATGAGCCCGTGCGCGGCGGCCCGCCGGAAGAACTCGGCCAGCCCGCGCTCGTCGTCCTCGTCGAGGTCGTGGTGGAGGTTCATCTCGAGGTACTCTGAGACGAGCTTCCTCTGAAGGCCGGTCCGCGCGACGGCGGCGTCGACGATCTCGCCGATCCGTTGCCGGGCGTAGTCTCGCGACCAGAGAAAGGGCTCCGGCGGGACGTCGCGGCGGACGGCCCAGACGGCGAAGACGAACGGCAGGCCCGTCAGCCGGTTCCACGCCTCGGCGAGGTCGAGGACGTGAAGCCCTTCCGCCTTCGCCGTCAGCGCCGGGTCTCCGATGAGAAGAGCGGCGTCGGCCGTCGCGAGCATCCGCGGCAGCTCCGGGACGGCGTGGTGGAACTCGGGCCTGATGCCGTAGAGGTCGGCCATGAGGAGCCGCACCATCGCGGCCGAGGAGCGCGAGCTGATGTCGACGGCGACGCTCCGAACCTCCGGGATCGGAACCCGAGAGACGAGGAGAACGCTCCGCACCCGGTCGTAGGAGGCGATGCCGACGCCGCGCACGATGCGGACCCCCGGGATCCGCGCCGCCTCGATGGCCGGAACGAGTCCCGCCTGCACCTCCCCGCGGGCGAACCGGTCGGCGCAGGCCGACGGGGTGTCGGTGATCGGGAGGAACCCCTCGACGGCCCCCCTGAGGAACCCCCAGGTGAGAGGCCAGGCGTTTACGAAGTCGACGACGGAGACGGGAATCGCGGGCGTCATGACCACACCCATCTTACGATGGCGGGCCCGCCCCGGACTCGGGCGACAATCCCGGCGTGGACTCCCCTCCGCTCCTCGTCTCCGTCGTGATGCCGTGCCTGAACGAGGCCGAAACGCTCGAGCGCTGCGTGAGGCGCGCCGTCGACACGCTCGCCGCCGCGGGCCTGGCGGGCGAGGTGATCGTCGCCGACAACGGCTCGACCGACGGCTCGCAGGAGATCGCCGCGCGGGCCGGCGCGCGCGTCGTACCCGTGCCCG
>JACRCS010001048.1 GCA_016218905.1 Deltaproteobacteria bacterium | reverse complement strand
ATCCATCGGGGTAATCAGCCGGATGAGGGACCCGTCGCTCCGCTTCCTGAAGGTCGAGTCGAAGACCAGGTAGAACTTGGCGGCGTACTCATTGGTGATGTTCCGCCTGCCGTGCTGGAACCAGTAAAGGACGAACTGCTTTCGGTCACCCTTCTGAATGACGTAACGTTGCGCCCGGGTCGTGCCGCCGTTGAAGCCGGGCGTCGCAAAAGTGACCTGATCGCTCTTGAGAGGCTGCCAGCCGCCGCCGGGTAGGCAGTGCTTCGGCGAGTGGATGGTGTCGCCCTCCTGCTGCTGCTCGTAGTAGCCGACGTACACATCCGCCGACAAGCCCTGTGGGTTTCGATAGCTACGCCAGAGGTAATCCTCTACCCCGACGGTCTGCAGGACCGCCTCGGTCATGGTCTCGCTGGTGACGGCCGACCATTCGCCCAGCATTCTCGGCATCGTGCCCAGTGGAGCGCGGAGAGGCACGGGGTGAACGTCCGATAGGAAACGGAGGTAGCCGGAGACCGAGAGCGCCAGGAGAAGTAAGACTCCCACCCGGACCGGCGGCCCAGCGAGCAGACTGGACGTGTTTCGCGTGTCCGAGCATCCTCCCCCGCAGGCCATCCCAGAGACCACTGACTTCTCCGCCTCCAGTTCCTCTTCTGCCGCCTCGCCGTCCGCTTCACGCCTCCCCGCGAGGTGCAGGAGCCTCCTCAGGGCCAGCAGGAGCAGGAAGGCCGCAATGAACACCAGCCAGCCCGAGAAGCTGTGGAAGAAGCCCTCCGCCGCTTTCGGACTGACGTAGTGGGTCAGGAGACCCGTACCCGTCACGCGCCCGGCGTTCGTCACGACCGCGATCGGAATCGTGGAGAGGACGATCAGAAGGCGCTTCCACGTGACACGCTCCGAGAAGTACGCGTAAACGACGCCCAGGGTCACCAGGGTCATGAGGCTCCGCATGCCGCTGCAGGCATCCGCGACCTCGAGGGTCTGCCCCGGGAGGTGGATGAGATTGCCTTCGCGAAAGACAGGGATCCGAATCAGGTCGAGGCTCGTCGTGGCCACGCGCGCTGCGAGCAGCTTCAGGGGAAACGCGACCGCGTCGTAGGCCAGGTACGGAAGCGGGATCATCAGGAACAGGAGCAACAGCGGGGCCGAAGCCAGTCTCAAGGCGCTCCGTCCGAAGAGCCAGAGGACGCCGCCGATGAGGAACAGGACGAAGCTGAACCTTTGCAGAAAGAACTCCGCCCCTGCCCTGCCGACGATCAGGACGCACACAGAGGTCAAGCAGACAAAAAGCCCCAGTGTGAGCCGGTCGTAACCGGCCGCTTCCGAGAGCTCTTTGCGTCTCTGCCAAAGAAGATACGCGCTGATGATGGGGATAAGGAAGCCGTGGGAGTAGTCCTCGTTCGAGTACCACTCCCGAACCATTCCCGTGAGGACCGGCAGATAGAGAAGCGCCGCAGCAACGGCGAGTCCGGCGGCAAGCTGCAGGTTCGGACGGGCCTTTTGTTGTCCCCTCACGGGTTCTCCTAGCGCAGACATCCGGCGGAGAGAAGGAGGACGAACGAAAAGACCCCGCTCGTCGACCGGCTTCAGACGAAGCACAAGTGAAGCATGCTCTACTCTAGAGGAAAGCCGGGGGTGACGACAAAGGTTCTCTTCGGCGGGCGCCCCGATCCTTGCCCCCCGTCCCGAGCGTCAAGCAGACGCCCGCGCGGACCGATCAGCTTCCAAGCGTCAGGCGTCCCAGTTTCCCAGCAGATCAGGAGACTTCTCATGGCCGCATTTCCCCTCATCCGACACCTCGGGGCGACACGGGGCGTCACCGGTTCCTGCCACCTGGTACAGACCGGCGGCCTCAATATCCTGATCGACTGCGGCCAAGCGCACGGGCGGGACGCGGTGGCTTCGATGCACCACTGGCCGGTGCGCCCTTCCGACGTCCATTTCGTCTTCCTCACCCACGCCCACGTCGATCACAGCGGCCGCCTGCCCGAACTGGTCCGCGCCGGCTTTCGGGGCGAGATCCTGACGACCCATGCGACCCGAGCGCTCCTCGTACCGATGCTCGAGGACGCCCTGAGTTTCTCCGACTTTGAGGGGGCGGGCGACCTCGCCCGGAAGGTCGGCGACCTGGCGTGGGGCTTCGAGTTCGGCGAGGACTTCGTCCTGAGGCAAGGAGTCCGTTTTCGCTTCGGCCGGGCCGGACACATCCTCGGCTCCTGCTTCGTGCGCCTGGAGCACCCCAAGGAAGGCTGGTCGATCCTCTTCTCGGGCGACCTCGGCGGCCGGGGCCGGCCGCTCCTTCCCGACCCCGACCCTCCCCCTGCCTCCGACCTGCTGGTTCTCGAGTCCACGTACGGGGACCGGGTGCATTCCGCCAAGCAGGACCGCCTGCGGACGCTCGGAAAGATCCTCAGCCGGAGTCTCGCCGACGGCGGGAAGGTGCTGATCCCCTCCTTTGCGCTCGGCCGCACGCAGGAGCTCCTCTACGAGCTCGACCGCCTCGATTCCGATCCCGAGCTGGCCGACGAGTTCCCCTCGCTCAGCTCGGAGTCGAAGATCCCCGTCTTCCTCGACTCGCCGCTCGGGTCGAAGCTCACCGAAATCCACCAAAAGCTCGTCCCCTTCTGGGACGACGAGGCAAAGAGGCGCTTGCGCTCCGGCGACAACCCTCTCGACTTCGAACGGCTCTTCCAGGCCGCGCGACACCAGGACCACAGAAAGCTCCTCGAGTACCAGGGGCCGTGCATCATCCTCGCAGGAAGCGGAATGTGCACCGGCGGCAGGATCGTGGATCACCTGAAGGCCGCACTCGAAGAGCCCCGCAACGACCTCGTGTTCGTGGGTTACCAGGCGAGCGGTACGCCGGGCCGGCGGATCGCCGAGCAGGCCGGCCGGCCCGGCGGGTACGTCGAGCTCGACGGGGAACGCTTCTCGATTCGGGCGGGCGTCCACTCGATCGGCGGGTACTCCGCCCACGCGGACCGGGACGAGCTGATCGCCTGGGTGAAGTCGATGCACGGCCCCGGCGGACAGACTCGGCCCGGGAGGATCCGGCTGGTCCACGGCGAGCCGGCGGCGAAGAAGGCCCTGGCGGCGGCGCTGGGCACTCTGGGATACCAGGTGGAAGGGCCCGCCTGACGCGGGCTCCGGAGCATCGCCCGAACTTACGCTCGCCACTTCTCCCCACAGCTCAAGACCGTTTTGAAACTACCCAAACCGCTGGGGAAAAAGTGGAAAGAAAGAACCCACTCGTGCTCTGCCCTGCAAAGGCTTCTCGCGTTTAGCCTTGAGAATACGCGGTTCCCCGCCCGAAGACGTATTT
>JACRCS010001047.1 GCA_016218905.1 Deltaproteobacteria bacterium | reverse complement strand
GACCTTGACATCGCCGACACCGTGGACGGCAAGCCCGAGACCGAGACCATCGGGGGAAGCTTCCCGATGCAGGTCGCCCTCGGGGTGGACCCCGGCGCTCTCCCAAGCTCCCCCCGAAGCGACGGGCCGGGCGTCTGGCGTCCTGCGACGGCTTCAGCCCTTCGGCGCCTCCGGTTTGGCCGGCTGGGACGTCCGGATCGCGGTGCTTTCGAACAAGCTCCGGTAGGCGAGGATCACGGACCCCACGTCTTCGGTCGGAATGCCCGTCCTCTGGCTGGCGAGCAAGGCAATGTTGTAGACGTCGCGCCCTGAACCCTTCGCCTTCGAGGACATCGCGTAGAGATCCAGGATTTCCTGCACCTTGTCGCGCGGAACGCTGGTCTTGTATGCGATCCGCGTGACCGGGTCGGTATCGTCGCGGGCTCCTCCGGCGGCAGGCTGCTCCGTTCGGGCGGCCACCACCGGAGCCGGTGTCGCCGGTGCCTGTGCTTCGCGCGTGGAGGTCTTCACGCATCCCACAGTCAACGTTCCGGCCACCAGCAGGCTTGCGCCCAGCGCAGTGTTTTGGTGTTTCCGCACTTTCATCAAAGTCCTCCCTTTCGTGTGATCGTTGTCACAACAAGAAAGCGCGGATTCTAAAACTCGCCCACTCCCCAGTAAAGGGGGATCTCGCATCCGGTTCTCGTCATACTTGCCGAACGACCAGTTGATTGATTCGTGAGACAGAGTCGCAGAATGCCATTCTATTTCTCTATCTATTGCAGTCAGACGACGCCGTGAAAGAATAGTGCAATCAGAACTGCCTCACGGCACCCTACCAAAACTGCGTTTCGCAACTCAGGAGAAGTTTTCGGAGGCTCGAATTCTGGGGCCCCTGCGTCAAGGGGCAGGTACGGGACGTCGGGTCGGCCCCGTGTTGACAGTTTGCGGATGGCCCGATAGGGTTTCTTCTGGGCGCGGCCCTGCGAGAATCCAGGCGGGAGGAGCATACGATGAAGAGAACGACAGAGGACGCGGGGAAGCTGCTCGTGAGGATCACACTCGCCGGGCTCATCCTGTTCCACGGCGCGCACAAACTCGCCTATGGGATCTTCCCGATCCGGGACATGCTCGCGAGCCACGGGGTCCCTGGCATCGCTGCCTATGGCGTCTACATCGGGGAAGTGGTGGCCCCGCTCCTCCTGATCCTGGGGGTGTACGTGCGCCTCTCCGGCCTGCTCGTCGCGGGGAACATGATCGTCGCGGTGCTCCTCGTTCACACGGGCCAGCTCTTCACCCTCACGTCGGCGGGGGGGTGGAGTCTGGAGCTGCAGTTCTTCTACCTCGCCTCAGGCCTCGCCGTGGCGCTGCTCGGCGCGGGCCGGTACTCTTTCGCGCCGCCCAACAAGAAGTGGAATTGAGACTCGGCCCCTGCAGACCGCGACGCCGAGAGAATCGGCGGCCGGGTGCCCTCCGTCAGAAGTCGACTTTGAGGAGGTCGGCAGAGGACGTGAAGCCGCGGGGGCCTTCGCGTACCGTGCGGATCGTCGGTATGGCCAGGTACAACGTGCCCCGATCGTACTCGGCCACCGCGGTCGTCGACTCGTAGACACCGTACAACGCCCCAGCGATGGCGCCGGCAGCTCCTCCGTAAGCGAGATACATCCAGTGGTCTCCGGGATTGCTCGTGAACACCATGGCGGCGCCGCCCACCAGAGCCCCGGTCAACGCCCCGTACGCGGTGTCCTTGAAGATCACCTCCATGCGGAGCTCGGCCTGGCTGGCGGTTGCGCCGAGGAGGCACGACCCGAGGGTCAACACCGCGAGCGTCTTCTTCATGGGGAATCTCCTCTCAGAAGAATGGAGTGGAAGCGGGGCAACCTCGGTGAAGGCCGAAGATCTTCCGCGCGCGTGAACCCTACCCCGGAGGGTCCCGTGTCGTCAACCGGCCGAGGTCGCGTGCCGGGGGACGCGCACGGCCCTCGACGCCTGCCCGATGAGTCCGCCGCCTCGTGCGGGCCTATCGTTTCGGGAACATCTTCGCGTCTCGGACCCACATGATGTCCAAGACCATGTCGACCTTCTCGCCGACCAGGAAGCCGCCGGTCTCCACCACCTTGTTCCACTTCAGACCGAAGTCCCCGCGGTTGATCGAGGTGTGGGCCGATGCGCCCATCCGAATCCCGCCCCACGGGTCCTTCAGCCGGTTGGAGACCTCGTTCACGTGGAGCGTGGCTTCGCGGGTGATGCCGTGAATGGTCAAGTCTCCGACGACGTCCAGCCTTCCGCCTGGCAACTCCTTGATCCTCTTGGACCGGAACGTCAGGACCGGGAACCGGGCGACATCGAGGAAGTCCGGGCTGCGAAGGTGCTCGTCACGCTTCGCCAGCCCGGTGTCGATCGAGGCCGCCGGTATCGTGACGTCGACGTAAGACTTCGTGACGTCCTGGTCGTCGAATCGGAGCGAGCCCTTCATCTCTCGGAAGATGCCGTGGACGTTCGACGCCATCAGGAACCGGGCCTGGAAGGCGATGCTGCTGTGGCCGGGGTCCAGAGACCACTCGCTCGGAGCGGCCAGCGCGGTCGATGCCGCCAGGGCACCCCACAGGAACAGGCTGGAGCACGATCCCTTCATGAAGGACCTCCGCGAATCGACCGCACCGGTGAACTTCTGCCCTCTCATCCGACCTGGAAGCACCGCATCGAGATGGACGCGTTCTGGATGCCTTCGTGGGCGAACGCGACCGGCTCCCCTTTCTCCTGGAGCGCGAGCACGTAGATCATCGGCAGGTAGTGATCCAGGGTCGGAACGGCGAGCGCGGCGCTCTTGCCCAGCCTCCGGAAGTCGATCAGGTCCCGGTGATTCCCCGCGACGAGGCACTCCTTTACCGCCTGGTCGAACTCGACGGCCCAGGGGTACGCCTTCGCATCCATGGACCCGAAGTCGATGCAGGAGAGGTTGTGGACAATGTTGCCGCTCCCGACCACGAGGACGCCGCGGCGCCGCAGCTCCGAGAGCTCCGCGGCCAGGTCGTAGTGGTACTGGAGCGGCTTCGGGTGCCAGTCGTTGAAAGAGTAGTCGAGGCTGAGCTGGAAGACCGGCATGTCGGCCGCGGGGTAGAGGTGCCGGAGCACCGACCAGGCCCCGTGGTCGAGCCCCCAGTCGAGGTCGCAGCCGACCCGTGCCCGCCCCACGGCTCGCGTGACGAAGTCGGCCTCCTCCGGCGCGCCCGGGCTCGGGTAGGTGATGGCGTAGAGCTCCTCCGGGAACCCGTAGAAGTCGTGGATCGTCCGGGGACGCTCCGTGCACGAGACGAAGGTGCCGCCCGTGAGCCAGTGGGCCGAGACCACGAGGATGGCCGTGGGCCGCGGCAGGTGCCGCCCCCACGCGGCCAGGCTCCGGGTAAAGGGGTTGTCGAGCACCGCGTTCATCGGCGAGCCGTGGCCGATGAACAGGACGGGCATCTTCTCGGACATCGGAGCACCCTCCCGCGGGTCAGTCTGCAGACGCCTCGCTCCGGGAGGAGACCCCCGAAGCGAGGCGCCGCGCCGGCCGGTTTGGTTCAAGATGTGGCAAGCACGCAGATCTCCTGGGAGAGCTATTTGCTCAGCTCTCCCTCGACAGCAGAAACGAAGTCAGGCAAGGCCCGCCGGTTGAAGACCATGCCGTTGATATAGACTTCGGGCGTCCAGTGAATGCCGAGCCGCGCGACGTCGTCGAGATCCTTCTTGATCACTGCTTCCGTGGCCGGGTCCAGCATCTTCTTCTTGAACCGATCCACATCCAATTTGAGCGTCGCAGCCATCTCAAGGATCTTTGCGTCATCGAGGCCTCCCTGGTTGTCTAACAGCATGTCGTGAAACTCCCAGAACTTCCCTTGTTCGTCGGCAGCCATCGCCGCAATGGCGGCCTTTCGGGAGAATTCGCCGTTGTGCGGGAGGAACTTGTGAACCAACTTCACCTCTTTGGGATACTTCTCCAGCACCTGCCGGAGTACCGGCTCGAGCCGTTTGCACCCCCCTCAGAGGTAATCGGAGAACACGACGAGCGTAACCGGCGCGTCCGCCGGTCCCTTGAACGGGTGACCGGAGAAATCGATGGAAACCCTGGGCACCGCGCGTTCTGCCGCCAACCCCGAGGCGGCGAGGGAAAGAAGGATCAGGCCCAAACCTGCTGCCTTTCGCGTGGTTCTCTTCATGCTCAGACCTCCTTTGGTCATTTCAACGATCCGTTCGACGGCAGGTCACACAACGTTCGCCCGCCGTCGCCACCAGGAAGAAGTCTAGCTCCTCGCTCCTCAACAGAAAGCCGTGGGCCGCCGACGGCCCGGGAGACTCCGACCGCCGCGCGGGCCGGCCGCGGAGAGCACCGCGTCAGCCGGCGTGCTTCTTCACCCACGCGACGTGTCGGTCCCATCCAGTCCTGGAGAAACGGCGCCGATGCGGCTCTCCCTACTGGGCGAGCCCGATCTGCTTCGTGAACTCGCCGTTGTCCCAGAAGAGGTACTCCTCGTCCATCACGCCGGCCGCGTTCCAGTGGCCGATCGTGGCCATCGGGATTCGGTAGGCCTTGCCCGTGGGCTGAATCGCCTTGCCGTCGGGCAGCATCATCGGCTTCGTGAACGTCCCCTCGAGCCAGCCGGTCACCGCCGTCCACACCCCATCCTGGGTGCCGAACCGGACCGGGTGCTCCTTGATGCGGTTGTCGGGCGCGAAGGTGAACATGACCTTCAGGTCCTCGATGTGCTTCTCGATGCCCTTCGTCGTGTGACCGTCGGGCCAGTGCACCACCACGTCCTTCGAGTGGCTCTTGTGCAGGTCCTGCCACTGCTGACCGGTGTACACACGAAAGTCGAGGTCGTCGAAGTTCGCGAGGTTCCTCGCCAGCTCGGCCGGGACTCCCTTGACCTTCGGGGCAGGGGCGTCAGCCCGGGCTCCGGGCCACCGGTCTTCGGCGGCCAGGGCAGGGGATGCGGCGAGCAGCGCAACCAGGGCAGCCACAAACGCCACAAGGGTGGAAATACGGATCTTCTTCATGAGATTTGCTCCTTTCTCGTTCGCTCTCGGCGGGCTCGTGGCGTCAGCCCCGCCCCTTCAGGAACCGCACGGTGACCTCCGCCACCCTGCGGCCGTAGGCCTCGGCCGTGGCCAGATCACCGGGCGCCGGCGCGTCTGGAGGGTTGACCTGGAAGCTCGCCGACATGGGGCCGATGAAGGAGCCGACCCGGTTCGCGACCTCCGGCCCGGGACCTGTCACCGAGTTCATGGACGCGGGGTTGCTCGCAGCGGGAAAGAGGCCTGTGCCCACGTAGATCATCCCGTGCTGCATGGCGAAGACCACGAGGCCCTGCAGCGTGTTCAGCTTGTCGCCGCTGAAAGAGGAGGAGTTGGTGAACGCCCCGGCGATCTTGTCCTTCCACGCCGAGGCGAACCACTTGCTCACCGACACCTCCATGAAGGACTTTATGCCCGCGGCGATGTTGCCCATGTAGGTGGCGGTACCGAACACGATCGCATCCGCGGCGTCCAGCTCATCGATCCTCGCGCTCGCTTCCTCCGCCGTGTACAGCGTCGCCTGCGTGCCCGCCACGCCGGCGGCACCCCGGTGCACGCCTTCTGCCTGGAGTTTGGTGTGCCCATAGGTGGAATGATAGACGACGGCTACCTTGGCCATTACGTTCCTCCTTTTGGAAGTGTGGTGCGGGTGAACGTACAATAGCCCCCCGGCGCCGGGGCCGCTTTCGGAATTCGGCCAAGGATTGATTGGTTTCGGACAAAGACGGTCAGGATTCGAAGAACCGGCCGCGGCGCCGAGAAGGCGGGAGCAGATGAAACCTGGTGGCGACGTCTCGGTTACGGTTGGGGGGCTCACGCTGGTGCACCACAACTACCCGGGCAGGGTCACCCGGCGCTACCAGCCGCCCGGGCACCTCGTGTTCTTCCCCCTCGCCGGGGAGATCGCGGTGGGCGTCGGGACCCTGAGCTTCTCCTGCGGACCGGGTCGGCTCGTCTACGTGCCGGCGGGGGAGGCCCACTCGCTGCGCTCTTCGGCGCGCGACGGAGAGCGGCTGATCGCCCTCGTCCGGCCCGACACCTGGGCGCAGGCGGGCGGCGGAGCCAGCGGGCCCGCGGCGCCCACGGCGAACCCGGTGCTCCGGGAGATGGCCTTCTTCCTTCTCCTTCACCCGGAGACGGAGGCCGCCCCGGCGCTGGTGAGCGCCTTTGTGCGGGTGCTCGGCGAGCAGCTCGCGGAGGCGAGGTCCTTCCCCTGCATGGACCACCTGGAGGGGCTGGCCAAGGACGCCCGGCTCCGCGCTGCCGTCCGCTTCATGAGAGAGCACCTCGGCGAGCACGTCTCCATGGAGGATGTGGCACGGGCCTCCGCCCTGAGCGTGCGCTCGCTGACGAGACGTTTCGCCGCGGAGTTCGGCCTGTCACCCAAAGAAGTCCTGACGAAGAACCGGATCGCCGTGGCACGGGAGCTCATGGCGGCGAAGAAGCTCTCGGTCACCGAGGCCGCCGCGGCAGTGGGCTACTCGTCCCTCTCCCAGTTCATCAAGACGTTTCGGGAGACCACCGGGCGCCTGCCTTCCGAGGTGGCCCGGTTCGGGGCGTGAGTGCTCCCCGGTTCGCGCGGTACGTCGACAGCCGTGGCCAAAGAAACCCCGGCTCGTTCCCGCTCGCCCGTCACGTTCGCGCCGCCTCCAGGGGCGTGCGCGCGAGCACGAGGACCCACACCCCCTCCGCGCCGCCGTCGAGGCACGCCTGGGCACACGCCCGCGTCGTGGCCGTGGAGGTCGCCACGTCGTCGACCAGCAGCACCTCACCCCAAAGCGTCTCCCCGGCCACGAAGGCCCCCGTTACGGCCCGCGCCCTCTCGTCCGCCCCGAGCCCCACCAGATCCGGCGTGGCCCGAACCTTCCTCAGGGCCCGGGGCCGCCAGGGGAG
>JACRCS010001076.1 GCA_016218905.1 Deltaproteobacteria bacterium | reverse complement strand
TGGTACGCGGCGCTGCGCGGTCTCTCGACGACCCGGGCCGCGCTCGTCCAGCTCTCGGTCCCGCCCCTCGCGGCGCTCGGAGGCGTGCTTCTCCTCGGCGAGGACGTCACGCTCCGGCTGGTTCTGTCGGCGACGGCGATCCTGGGAGGGATTGCGCTGGCGGTCACGAGCCGGAGGGCGTAGGGCGTCGACTAGAATAGAAAATCAAGACCTGACCCCGCCGGCCCGCGACGCCCGGCACGTTCTCGACGAGAAGGACGGATCGGGACAACTCCAGTACGCTCACCGCGAACCTCTTCCCGTCCGGAGAAACGTCGAACGTCTCGATGTTCCCGATACCCTCGAATCCCGGGAGCCTTCGCGCCGGCGCCTGACCCTCGAGCGGCCGGGTCCAGAGAGTGATGGGCCCTCCGGGATGGCGGTCTTTGAAGACGAGGGAGCGGCCGTCCGGCATCCAGTGAGGTCTCGGGGGGCCTACGCGCGTCGGCTGCTCGAACGGAAACGGCGAGCCGTCGGCGAGGCGCACTATGTGGATCAGCATTCCCCCGTTGCCGGGCACTGCGATGGCGACCAGCGAGCCGTCCGGCGAGATCTCGGGGACCGGCAGGCGGTTCTTCGTGTCGGGCACGATCGCCGTGGCCCCCGTCCCGTCCGGGTGGACCTTCCACAGGCCCGGGCGTTCGCCCCGAAAGCCCGAGTAGACGATCCAATTCCCATCCGCGGACACCGACGGGTTCTGCGCGTCCACGCCATCGGCCGACACCTGCTTCGGATTGCTCCCGTCGGCCGACGACATCCAGATCTCGAAGTGGCCGGTCCTGTTCGAGTTGAAGACGAGGCTGCGGCCGTCGCGCGAGTAGGCCGGGTCCCAGTCGTCCCCGGAATGGTCCGTGAGCCGGCGGAGGGCGCCGGTCTCGAGCGAGATGTCCCATATATCGAGGCCTCCGGCCCGATTCGACGTGAAGGCGAGCGCCTTGCCGTCGGGTGAATAGCGGGGCTGCCTCTCGATCGCGAGTCCTCGGACCAGCCATCGGTCCCCCAGTCCGGGCGTGATCTCGCGGATCCCCTGCCTCTGGGTCTCGCGTCCTACGAGGAGCCGTCCTCGTCCCGCGATGTCGATGCCCTTCCTGAGCGCGGGAAGCCAAGCCAGCGTGCGGGCCGTCGACGAGCGGACGTGCTGCAAAGCGAGGCGCCCCGCTCCGCGGGAGTTGTTCGCGGAGAGACGTTCAGAGGTCGTGTACAGGAGGGTTTGCCCCTATCCGCCCAGGCGATGCCGAAGGTCCGTCCTGCATCCGGCGGAAGGTCTACCGGGCTGTCCTCGCCCGTCGCGGCGTCGAGGACGTGGAGCCCTCCCCGGACCGGGGTGGCGTCGGGATACAGAATCAGGGCGATCCGGCGTCCATCCGGGGACCAGCGCGGGGTCACGAGGCGGTCATTTCCGAGTGACGCGAGTGAACGCTCCTCCCCGCCATCGGAAGTTGCCGTCCAGACCTCGGCGTCTCCGCGGAGAAAGACGATCTTCTTCCCGTCGGGAGACCAGTCCGCATCCCGGCCCCTCTCGACGACCCGCCGAGCAGCACCGCCGAGCGTCGCGACACGGTGAAGGGCCGAGTCCGTCCCGTTTCGCTTGGTGAAGAGGATGCTCGTTCCGTCGGGCGAAAACCGAGGCGAGTCGTCGTCCGGTCCCTCCGTCACGGCGACCTCGCTACCGCTGTCGATCTGCTTGAGCCAAATCCTTCTGACTTCCTCGCGCGTCGACGCGAACACGATCGTCTTCCCGTCGGGCGAGGCCGCCGCGTGCTCGTCCTGTCCTGAGAACGTCAGCGGGCGGAAGGTCGGCGGCTCGGGAAACGACCGGGCGAACGGTCCGCGGCCTAGGACGACTCCCACGGCAGCGCCCGCGACGGCGGCGAGAACCACGAGGCCGGCGGGCAGCACGAGTCGCCGCCATCCTCTCCCACGTAGCTCGGATTTCCTCGCCGAACCCGTCGGCACCGCGCCCTCCGACAGGCGGAGGCTCAGGGTCTTCAACTCGCGCGCGAGGTCGCGGGTCGACTCGTAGCGCCCGTACGGGTCCTTCGCGAGCAACCGGTCGACGAGCCACCGCACGGGTGCGGGCACCCTCGGCGCTCCGGCTTCCAGCGGCTCGGGCTCGTCCCGGATGACCGCCGTCAGCGTTTCTGCCGCGGTCGCGCCCCCGAAGGGCCGCTTGCCCGTCAGCATCTCGTAGAGGACGACGCCGAGAGAGAACTGGTCGGAGCAATGGTCGACCGGCTTTCCGCTCGCCTGCTCGGGAGACATGTACGCAAACGTCCCGAGGACGGTGCCGGGGTCCGTGAGGACGGAGAACGTGGGGGAGTTGGTCTCGCCGGAGGACGGGAGCGGCGCGCGTTGCCGGGCGAGGCCGAAGTCGAGAATCTTGGCGTGGCCGTCCTTCGTGAGGAAGACGTTCTCGGGCTTGAGGTCGCGGTGGACGATCCCCTTGCCGTGGGCGGCGGCGAGGCCGTCGGCGATCTGGCCGGCGATCTCGAGGGCGCGCCGGAGCGGAAGTGCGCCCTGCGTCAGCGGGGTCCGGAGCGTCTCGCCTTCGAGCAGCTCGGTGACGGCGTAGCGGACCCCGCCCTCCTCGCCGACGTCGTGGAGGGCGAGGATGTTCGGATGCGACAACGCAGCGACGGCGCGGGCTTCGGCCTGAAACCGGGCGAGGGCTTTCGGGTCGTCGGCCAGCTCGTCGGAGAGGACCTTGACGGCGACGTCGCGGCCGAGGCGCGTGTCGCGGGCGCGGTAGACCTCTCCCATCCCCCCCCGCGCCGAGCGGGGAGAGGACCTCGTACGGGCCGAGGCGTGTACCGGGGGAGAGCGCCATCGTCCTCCCGTGGGGCAAGTGAGCTGTCGGGACCGGGGACAGTCTACCTGTTGCCGCCCCGGCCGGGACGGTTCAGACGTTGGAGCGAGTCGGCTCGGGGTGTATGATGTAAGGTACAGAAGTAAGGAGCCTGGAGGAAACGGATGACAGCCACGATGACCTCGAAAGGGCAGGTGACGATTCCCGCCGAGACGCGCCGCCAGCTCGGGCTCCGGGCCGGAACGAAGCTCGAGTTCATCGTCCGCGACGGCGACCGGCTCGAGGTCGTCAAGGTGGGGGGCTCGGTCCGCGACCTGAAGGGGGCCCTGCCCAAGCCGCGGCGGACGCTCTCCCTCGCGGAGATGGACGACGCGGTCGCGGCCGGTGCCCTCCGGGGCCGGCGTTGATCGGGCTCGACACGAACGTCCTTGCCCGCTACGTCGTCCGGGACGACCCCGCCCAGACCGCTGCGGCGACGCGCCTGATCGAGTCGGAGTGCACGGCAGAGTCGCCGGGAATCGTTACGCTCGTCGTCCTCTGCGAGCTCGTGTGGGTTCTCGAGCGGGGCTACCGCTATCGCCGGGGGGAGATCGCGGGCGTCCTCCGAAGCCTTCTCGGCGCGCAGGAGATCCGGGTGGAGGGCGCGGATCTGGCCTGGCAGGCCCTGAATGGATACGAGGACGGCCGCGCCGGCTTTGCGGACTTCGTCATCGGCCTTTCTGCGCGCCAGGAAGGAGCCGAATCGACCTGGACCTTCGATCGGGAAGCCGCCGGGAGCGGCATCTTCAAGCTGATCGGCGGTGCCGGTCCACGGGCCGGTCGCCGGCTAAAATAGAAAATCAAGACCTGACCCCGAGGTGCTCGAGCAGTCCCTCAGGAGAGCGGATTCACGAAAGAGAGGCCCGGGAAGCGATGGAAGTCGCGGTCCGTCGTCTGGAGCGTGGCGCCGTTCTCGATTGCCAGGGCAGCGAGCGCCGCGTCCATGACGAGCGGGCCGGTCGCCTGTCCCTCCTTCATCAATCCGGCCAGGATCTCCCAGTGCCGCTCGCCCGGCTCCAGGATTCCCGCGTTCGGTCTCGCCAGCCACGCGCTCACGGCCTCCGCGGCCTCCCTGGCCGAGAGGGGGCTCTCGAAAACCCGTGCGCTCGTCGAGATCCGGAGGAAGGCCCAGAGCGTGACCCACGCGAAGCGGACGAGGCCGGGACCCGAGAGGGAGTTCTCGAGCCACTTGCGGGCCTGGTCGTGGAGCTCAGAGCGCGA
>JACRCS010001075.1 GCA_016218905.1 Deltaproteobacteria bacterium | reverse complement strand
TGGAGGAGATCGGAGGGGCCATCGCCCGGCTTTTGGATCGCTGCGGCGAGCTTTCGGTGGAAGCCGAGGTCCGGGAGCGCGTCCGCGCCCTCTGCCGCCGCTTCCCGTACTACGCGGACCTCCTGCGCACGTGAACGACTCTACGGCGCGCCCCTCTTGGCAGGAGTACTTCGCCGACATCACGCGGATGGTCGCGAACCGGAGCACCTGCCGCCGCCGGAAGGTCGGCGCGATCCTCGTCAAGAACAAGCGCATCCTCGCCACCGGTTACAACGGCTCGCCCTCCGGCGTTCCCCACTGCCTCGACGTGGGCTGCCTGCGCGAGGAGCTCGGCATCCCCTCCGGTGAGCGCCACGAGCTCTGCCGAGGCCTCCACGCCGAGCAGAACGCGATCCTCCAGGCCGCGTACCACGGGGTCTCCATCGAGGGCGCCGACCTCTACTGCACGAACCTGCCTTGCATCATCTGCTCCAAGATGCTGATCAACGCCGGGATCCGAACCGTCTACTACCTGGAGGGCTACGCCGATCCCCTCGGGCGGGAGATGCTCGATCTCGCCGGGGTCGTGCTGACGCCGCTCGAGCTGCCGGAGGGATGAACCCGTGCGCTGTCCGTTCTGCGCCGAGCACGAGGACAAGGTCATCGACTCCCGGATGTCGAAGGAGGGCGACGTCATCCGCCGCCGGCGCGAGTGCATCGGATGCGGCCGCCGCTTCACGACGTACGAGCGGGTCGAGGAGGTCCTGCCGCTCATCGTGAAGAAGGACGGACGGCGCGAGCTCTTCGACCGACTGAAGCTCATGGCGGGCCTGAAGAAGGCGTGCGAGAAGCGTCCGGTCTCCGCCGAGGACCTGGAGGGCATCGTCAACGGCGTCGAGGCCCGCCTCCAGGAGCACGGGTCCAAGGAGGTCCCGAGCCGCGAGATCGGCGAGGCGGTCATGGAGGCGCTGCAGCAGCTCGACCCGGTCGCGTACGTCCGGTTTGCGTCCGTCTACCGGGAGTTTCGAGATCTGGACGAGTTCATGGAGGCGCTCCGGGGCATCCTCGAGCGGGGAAACCGGTGAGCTCCGCCCGGGACCAGGCCGACGCCTTCTACATGGGAGTGGCCCTCGAGCTCGCCCGGCGCGGCATCGGCAGGACGAGCCCCAATCCCGCGGTCGGCGCGGTGGTCGTTCGGGAGGGCCGGATCGTCGGCCGGGGATTCCATCCAAAGCCCGGTGAGCCGCACGCCGAGATCTTCGCCCTGGAGGAGGCCGGTCCGCTGGCCCGCGGGGCCGAGCTCTACGTGACGCTGGAACCCTGCTCCCACTACGGCCGGACCCCGCCCTGCATCGAGCGGGTGGTCGGATCCGGTCTGCGGCGGGTCGTCGTCGCCATGGAGGACCCGAATCCTCGCGTCGCCGGGGCCGGCCTCCGGGCGCTTTCGGCAGCGGGGATCCCGACCACCGTCGGCGTCCGCGAAGCCGAGGCGAAGGCCCTCAACGAGGCCTTCTGCCTCTCGATCCGCACGGGGAGGGCCTTCCTCCACCTGAAGCTCGCGGCGACCCTCGACGGTAAGATCGCCACCCGGACCGGCGACTCCCGGTGGATCTCCTCGGAGGAGAGTCGCCTCCGCGTGCACGCGCTCCGCGCGCGCTGCGGCGCCATCCTCGTCGGCGTCGGGACGGCCGTCGCGGACGACCCGCGGCTCACCGTCCGCATCCCCGGGGAGCCCGAGAAGAGAATCCTGCGCGTCGTGCTCGACCCTTCCCTGCGCGCTCCGCTCGCGCTCGGGATCTTCTCTCCGTCCGAGGCGCCCTTCACGGCCGTGGCGTGCCTGGCGACGGCCGAGCCGGCCCGACTCCTGCGGGTCCGCGAGCTCGGGGTGGAGGTGTTCACGCTGCCGGCGACGCCGTCGGGGGCGATGGACCTCCCGTCCCTCTTGAGCGCGCTCTACGCTCGCGGGATCATGGAGGTGATCGCCGAGGGCGGTGGAGAGACCGCACGGGCGCTCCTCGAACAGGGCGTTGTCGACCGGTTCCACGCGTTCTACGCTCCCCGGCTCCTCGGCGGGAGGGACTCGGTCTCCATGGTGGGAGGGGTGGGGCCCGAGGCGATCGACGACTCGTTTCGGGTGCGGGACCTCCAGGTCGAGCGTGTGGGGAGCGACGTCTACGTCACCGGGCGAATTTCGCAGGACTGAGGCTCATGTTTACCGGTATCGTCCAGGACGTCGGCAGGTTCCTCCGGACTCAGGTCAGAGGGGCCGGGAGGACGATCGAGCTCGCCACCGGGCTCGACGTCTCCGATTTTCAGCTCGGGGAGTCGGTCGCGGTGAACGGCGTCTGCCTCACCGTCACGGCCGCGGGGCGGGGGAGCTTTGAGGCGGACGTCTCGCCCGAGACATTGCGGCGCTCCAATCTCGGCGATCTCAAGGCCGGCTCTCCCGTGAACCTGGAGCGGGCGCTGCGGCCCATCGACCGCCTGGGGGGCCACTTCGTCCTGGGGCACGTGGACGCCACGGGCCGCCTCGCCTCACGCCGGACCGAGGGCGAGTTCCAGGTGCTCACCTTCGAGGCGGACGCCGAGGTCCTGCGGTACCTGGTGGAGAAGGGCTCGGTGGCGGTCGACGGCGTCTCCCTCACCGTGAGCGCCTGCGACGCCCGTACTTTCTCCGTGGCGGCCATTCCGCACACACTCGAGCGGACGAACCTCCCCGCCCTCGCCCCGGGCGGCCGGGTGAACCTGGAGGTGGACGTCCTCGGAAAATACGTCGAGAAACTCCTGAAGCCGTCCCGAGGTGGGTCCGTGAGCCTGGAGCTCCTCGCCCGGACGGGCTTCCTAGACTCCGCAAAGGGTTAGAGATGCCGATCCAACGCGTGGAAGAGGCCCTCAAAGACTACCGGGCCGGGAAGATGGTGATCCTCGTCGACGACGAGGACCGGGAGAACGAAGGCGACCTCGCCATGGCGGCCGAGAAGGTGACGCCCGAGGCGATCAACTTCATGGCGAAGTACGGCCGCGGTCTGATCTGCCTCGCGATGACCGAGGAGCGCTGCGACTACCTCAAGCTTCCTCCCATGGTGAGCGAGAACACGAGCTCCTTCGGGACCGCCTTCACGGTCTCCATCGAGGCCCGGCGGGGGGTCACTACCGGCATCTCGGCCGCCGACAGGGCCACGACGATCCTGACTGCCATCGCTGACGAGACGCAGCAGGAGGACCTCGTCCGCCCCGGCCACGTCTTTCCGCTGCGGGCCCGAAGCGGCGGGGTGCTCGTGCGCACCGGCCAGACCGAAGGCTCCGTGGACCTGGCACGGCTCGCGGGCATGAAGGCCGCGGGGGTCATCTGCGAGATCATGAAGGACGACGGGACGATGGCCCGAAGACCGGACCTGGAGGCCTTCGCCGCCGAGCACGACCTCCGGATCGTCACCATCGCGGACGTCATCGCCTACCGGCTGCGCAAGGAGCGCCTGATCCGCCGCTCGGCCGAGGCGCGGCTCCCCACCGCCTACGGCGGCGACTTCCAGACGATCGTGTACGAGAACGACGTCGATAACTACCTCCACGTGGCCCTCGTGAAGGGAGACCTCTGCTGCGGCGAGCCCGTGCTGGTGCGGGTCCACTCCGAGTGCCTGACCGGCGACGTCTTCGGGAGCATGCGGTGCGACTGCGGCGACCAGCTCCACGAGGCCATGCGGATGATCGACGCCGAGGGCCGGGGCGCGATCATCTACCTCCACCAGGAAGGCAGGGGCATCGGGCTCGTCAACAAGCTCCGAGCGTACGCGCTCCAGGAGCAGGGGCGCGACACCGTCGAGGCGAACGAGGAGCTCGGCTTCGCGGCCGACCTGCGCGACTACGGCATCGGGGCACAGATCCTCGTCGACTTGGGCGTCAGCAAGCTCCGGCTCATGACCAACAATCCCAAAAAGATCATCGGGATCGAAGGCTACGGCCTGGAGGTCGTCGAGAGGGTCCCGATCGCCATGGCGCCCCATGACGAGAACGAGCGGTATCTCTCCACCAAACGGGATAAACTCGGGCACCTCATCGACTTCGGCGGCGACGAGCACGAAGAGTAAGCGATTCCACCGGGGGGCGCCCTCGGCGCCCCCTTTCCCCCCCGCGATACCCCTCCCCATCGGCCTCGAAGCCATCGGAGCCCTCAAGGACTTCCAGGTCGACCAAATCCAAGCCGCGGAGGCGCTCGAGGTGACCGAAGGTCAGGGGCGAGTTGGGGCGAGTCAGTGCTTCGCCTCCTGCTCCTGCTCGCTCCGGGCCTTTTGGTAGAGCGCCAGGAAGTTGACCGGCTCCAGGAGGAAGGGGGCGAAGCCGCCGTCGATCGTCGCCTGAGAGAGGACCTGCCGCGTGAAGGGGAAGATCGCGGTCGGGCAGTCCACCGACAGGATTCCCGCGAGGTGCTCTTCGGGGATGTCCTTGATGAGGAATGCGCCCGCGTGCTCGACCTCCACGATGAAGAGGGTCGCCTCGCCGGCGGTGACGGTGGCGTTGACGTGGAGCACCACCTCCCAGTGCTCTTCGTCGAGCTTCCGATTGCTCACGGAGAGGTCGATCTTCACCTGCGGCTCGACCTGCGTGAAGAAGACCTCGGGCGCGCCGGGACTCTCGAAGGAGAGGTCCTTCAGGTAGATCTTCTGTAGCCGAAATACGGGGGCACCGGCCTGATTCGCTTCCATCCACTCCCTTTCCGCGGTCGCCGTCTCGAGTTCGCCGGGGCCGGAGCGTAGCCCGGCCGCAGTCCGGGCGCAACCGCAACTTCGCCCCTGCCCGCCGGGAGCCGGCCGGACGAAAGCGGAAGGGGTTGCTCTTCGCAGGCGGACACGGGCATAGTCCGAGTCCGACGGGTCCGGAGAGTGCGGGGCTAGGGAGGGGCAGTGGGAGAAGGTCGGGTGCAGGAGACGGCCGGGGCCGGGAGGTCGGCGCGCGGGCGACTGCGCGTGGGGGGAAGCGTCGCCGTGGCGGCGGGGATTCTCCTCAGCCGCGCCGCCGGGCTGGTGCGGCAGTCGGTCTTCGCCTTCTTTTTCGGGGCAGGCGACGCCGCCGACGTCTTCAACGCCGCCTTCCGCATCCCGAACCTGCTCCAGAACCTCTTCGGCGAGGGCGCCCTCTCGGCTTCTCTCATTCCCGTCTACGCGCGGCTGAGAGCCCAGGGCGACGAGGAGGAGGCCGCTCGGGTGGCGAGCGTCGTGGGCACGCTCCTCGCGCTCGCGCTCTCGGTCCTCGTCCTCGGGGGCGTGCTCGCCACGCCGCTGCTCGTCGACCTCATCGCGCCGGGGTTCGAGGGAGAGAAGCGGGCGGCGACGATCCGGCTCGTCCAGATCTTCTTCCCCGGGGCGGGCCTGCTCGTGCAGTCGGCGTGGTGCCTGGGCATCCTCAACAGCCACCGGAGATTCTTCCTCTCTTACGCGGCGCCGGTGGTGTGGAGCGGCTCTATCGTGGCGACGCTCGTCCTCTTCGGGCGCGGGCACGCCGGCTACCCGTTGGCCGAGTGGGCTGCCTGGGGCTCGGTGGCCGGGAGCGCCCTCCAGTTCCTCGTCCAGCTTCCCACGGTCCTCTCCGTCACCGCCGGGCGGCTGCGCCCCTCCCTGGCGGGGAAGTCGGTCCACGTACGCCAGGTCTTCCGTAACTTCGGCCCGGTGGCGCTGAGCCGGGGCGTGGTCCAGATCTCGGCATACATCGATGAGGTGATCGCCACCTTCCTTCCCTCCGGAGCGGTGGCCGCCCTGGCGTACGCGCAGGTCCTGTACATGCTCCCGGTGAGCCTCTTCGGCATGTCCGTCTCGGCCGCGGAGCTTCCGGAGATGTCGAGCGCGGTGGGCACGGACGAAGAGGTGGGGGCGGCCCTCCGGGCCCGGCTCGATCGGGCGGCCGGTCAGATCGCCTTCTTCGTCGTCCCTTCCGTCATGGCCCTGGTGGCGCTGGGCGAGCCCATCGCCGCCCTCCTCTTCCAGCGAGGGCGCTTCGGCGCCTCGGACGCGCGGTACGTCTGGACCGTCCTCGCCGGCTCCGCAGTGGGTCTCCTCGCCGCCACGCTCGGAAGGCTCTACTCCTCGACGTTCTACGCCCTAAGGGACACGCGGACGCCGCTCCGCTTCGCCGCGTTGCGCGTGGCGCTCACCTCGGCGCTCGGCTACTTCTTCGCCCTGCCGCTTCCGCGGCTCCTCGGGATCCAGGCGTCGTGGGGGACGGCGGGGCTCACCGTGTCGGCGGGCCTCGCCGGCTGGGTGGAGTTCGCGCTGCTGCGGTCGGCGCTGCGGCGAAGAATCGGGAAGACCGGCATCCCGCGCGGGAGGCTCGTTCGCCTCGGGGCCGCGGCGGCGGCCGGGGCCGCGGCCGCCTGGGCGCTCAAGCTCTCTCTTCCCTCAGGGGGTTCGCCCTTCCTCGGGTCAGCGGCCGTCCTCGCCCTCTTCGGCCTCACCTACCTCGGCGCCTCGGCGGCCCTCGGGGAGGCCGGCGCGGGCGCGTTGCTGAGCCGCCTCACCGGGCGCCCGCGGAGGTAGACACTCAAGCAAAGCCCCCGCTCTTTACTCCTAATCGCTAACACCTAAAGCCTAATTGCCCGTTTAGCACCCCCCGTCGACGGGAGCCGCGAATCCTTCCAGGAGCCAGAGGGCGAGCCCGTCGGCCCTCCTCAGGCCCGCGGCGGTCGGGACGAAGGCGCCGGGACGGCTGCCTGCACGGAGAAGCCCCTCGGTTAGGGCCTCGCCGAAGCGGCGGCGGACGCCACCCTGCGCGAGCTCGTGCCTCCGGCAGAGGTCGTCGAAGTCGAGCTCCACGGGCCGGCGCAACGCGAGGAAGAGCTCCTCCAGGAGTGCCTCGTCAGCCGCGAGTTCCTCGGCTCCGCCGGGCGGGAGCCGGCCTGCCGCCACGTCCCGCGCGTAGGCCGCGAGCCCCGGAGCGTTCCAAGAACGCGCGCCCCGGCGGCCGGCGTCTGGCCGGTAGCTGTGGGCCCCGGGGCCGAGCCCCACGTACGGTACCCCCTCCCAGTAGGCAAGGTTGTGCCGGCAGCGGTGCCCGGGGAGGCTGTAATTCGAGACCTCGTAGGCGCTCAGGCCGGCAGCCGCCAGCGCCTCGTCGAGGAGCTGCCACTGGGTCTCTTCCTCTTCGGGGGAGCAGGCGCGAAACGAGCCCTCCCGGAGGGCGTCGGCGAGCACGGTGCCCTCGTGGACCTCGAGCGCGTACGTGGAGACGTGGCCCGCGCCCGCTTCGAGGAGGGTCCGCGCCGACTCGCGGAGCAGCCCCGGGGAGAGACCGGGCACCCCAAAGAGAAGGTCCGCGGAGACCCTCTCGAACCCGGCCCGCCCGGCTTCCCGAAGGCAGGCGAGGGCCTCCGCCGCCCGATGAGCCCTTCCCAGGCGCGCGAGGACCTCGTCCGAGAGCGACTGCACCCCGATCGACAGGCGGGTGACGCCGGCCGAGCGGAGCCCGCGGTGGTCCGCGCGGGAGGCCGGGTTCGCCTCCAAGGTGATCTCGGCGCCCGGTTCGAGCCGCCAGACCCGGTCGAGGGCCTCCAACACGTCCGCGACGGCCCGGGGCCGCAGGAGCGAAGGCGTCCCTCCCCCGAAGTACACCGTCGAGACGGGGCCCCGCCACTGCGGCGAACGGAGGGCCGCTTCGGCCGCCAGAAGGGCCGGGTAGGAGGGGAGGAGCTCCGCAGGCTCGCCGCTGTAGAAGGCGCAGTAGGGGCAGCGGCTCGCACAAAAAGGAACGTGGAGGTAGACGGAGAGTCCCATGGGGCTATTGTAGCCCCGGGAGAGCTCGCTCGTCTGCCCCGGCGGGGCGGCGACCCTGCGCAGACGGCCCGTCCTTGGCCCGCGCGGGGCGCTCCATCCGTGTCGCGGGCCCCTGCGCAGACGGCCCGTCCTTGGCCCGCGCGGGGCGCTCCATCCCTGGAGCGAAAACGCTTGACGGGGGGAGAGGTACTACCCTAACCTTCACGTTTTCCCAAAAAGCGGAGAGAATTCGCTCCATGCGGCTTCCCCCGAGGAGGAAGGACCATGCAGCAGCACACGTTTCAGCCGAGCCGGCTCCACCGGAAGCGGACCCACGGTTTCAGGGCGCGAATGGCCACGGCCAACGGCAGGAGGGTGCTGGCCCGGCGGCGGCGGAAGGGCCGCGCGCGCCTCACCGTCGACATCCCCAAGAAGTAGGGGGAGGACGGCCGCGAGCCACCTTTTCACGCGCATGCCGGATCCGCAAGCGGACCGAGTACGATCGAGCGTTTCGGACGGGAAGGAGCCGGCACACGGCTCATTTTCGGTTGATCGTCGCGCCGGGGCCGACTGGGGCGAGCCGACTCGGCCTCGTCGTATCGAAGAAGGTCGGCAAGGCGCACGATCGAAACCGGGTGAAGAGGCTCCTTCGGGAGTACTTTCGCGCCCGCTGCGGCACGCTCCCCGCGCCGCTGGACCTCGTCGTAGTGGCCAAACCCGGGGCGGCGGCCCTGACCCTTCAAGAGGTCAGCCTCGAGCTCGATCGGGCCCTCGATGCTGGGCCGCTTGGGGAGCCGTCCGGGCGCTCCGGCTCTATCGCGTCCTGATCTCGCCGCTCTACCCACCCGCGTGTCGTTTCTACCCGACCTGCAGCGCCTACGCCGCAAAAGCCTACGAGCTCCACGGCTTCTGGAAAGGAAGCCGGCTCGCCCTGGGGCGTCTGCTCCGCTGCCACCCGTTCCATCCGGGAGGATGGGACCCGGTGCCCGATGACCCGGACTCCTTCGAGGAGCTGATTCGCGAGGACGATTGAGAATGGAAACTAAGCGGATGCTGATCGCCGTGGTTCTCTCCATGGCCATCCTCCTCGTCTGGCAGTACTTCTACGCACCCGAGCCTCCGAAGACCGCTCCGGGGAAACCGGAAGCACCCGCGCCCGCCGCGCCGGCTTCCCCCGCCCCGGGTGCGCCCGCCGCGACGAGCGTGCTGCCGGTTCCCGCCCCGCCCGCTCCGGCGCAGCTCCAGGCGCCGGTCACGACGGCGGCCCTCGAGAACGACCTGATGACGATCCGGCTCTCGAGCGGCGGAGCCGCCGTGGTGGGGGCGAGCCTCAAAGGCTACACGGACCAGGCCGGGAACAAGGGGAAGCCCATCGAGCTCCTGAGCGCCGGGTCCACGGCCGACTACGCCGGGGAGGCCCGCCTCGCCGGCGGTACACTCGGCCCGCGCGCTACGTTCCGGGAAGTCCAGCGGGGGCCGGACCGCGTCGTCTACGCCTGGGACTCCCCCACGGGCCTCCAGGTCGAGAAGACGTACGTCATCGCGCCGGGACGTTACGACCTCAGCCTGGCGATCCGGATTCGAAACGGCTCCACCCAGACCTTCCAGGACCGGCTCGGCCTCTCCATGCTCCGGGACTACGCGGCCAGGCAGGAGAAGCACTCGTTCGTCGGGCCCTCCTACTTCAAGGACGACAAGCTGCAGGAGGTTTCGGAGAAGGACATCAAGAGCGCACCGGTCTCGGAGGCCGGCCCGGTCGCCTGGGGCGCCCTCTCCGACAAGTACTTCCTCGTCGCCGCGGTGCCGCCCGCGCCCGCCGGTGCCGTGCGGGTGGGACACCGCCCGGGCGCCGAGAAGCTCGTGGAGCTCGAGCTCGAGGGCGCTCCCTTCACCCTGGCACCGGGCGAGGAGAAGAGCTTCGCCTACCGCCTCTACCTCGGCCCGAAGCTCGCCAAGGCCCTCACGCCGGTGGGCTCGCACCTCGAGCGCGTGGTCGACTACGGGTGGTTCTCGATCATCGCCCGCCCGCTGCTGGTCTTCCTCAACGCGATCTACTCGTACATCGGGAATTACGGCATCGCGATCATCCTGCTCACGACTGTCGTCAAGGCACTCTTCTGGCCGCTCTCGGCGAAGAGTTTCCGCTCCATGCAAAAGATGAAGGACCTCCAGCCCAAGCTCCAGAAGCTCAAGGAGCGGTACGCCAAGGACCGGGAGCGGCTGAACATGGAGGTGATGCAGCTCTACAAGACCCACAAGGTGAACCCGATGGGAGGCTGCCTCCCCATGCTCCTCCAGATCCCGGTGTTCTTCGCGCTCTATCGGGTACTCCTCGATTCCATCGAGCTCCGCCACGCGCCGTTCGCCCTCTGGATCCAGGACCTGAGCGCGCCCGACCGTCTCTTCCACTTTCCTTTC
>JACRCS010001074.1 GCA_016218905.1 Deltaproteobacteria bacterium | reverse complement strand
CGGCGAGGTCGCGGAGTTCTTCCGCCAGACCGAGCCCCACAGCCCCGTCTCCTATCTCGTCCAGAGGGCGATCACGTGGGGCCAGATGCCGCTCGAGAGCTGGCTTCGGGACGTGATCAAGGATCCGAACGTCCTCGGACAGATCAACGAAGTTCTCGGGATCCATCCGGAGAGCGAGTGAAGCCGCGTGAGAGCGCACGAGACACGGCGTAAGAAGCGCCGGAAAGCCGTCAGGGAGGAACGCCCATGGTGAAGAAAGAAAGCGTCCAGCAGAAGCTCAAGAGGGTCCGCCCTCCGCGGGTCCAAATCACGTACGACGTGGAGATCGGGGGCGCCATCGAGCTGAAGGAGCTCCCGTTCGTCGTCGGCGTCCTCGGCGACTTCTCGGGCCAGCCCGAGCAGCAGCTCCCGCGCATGAAGGACCGGAAGATCACCGAGATCGACCGGGACAACTTCGACCAGGTCCTCGCCGGGATGACCCCGCGCGTCGCGATGTCGGTCGAGAACAAGCTCGCGGGCGACGGCGGCAAGATGGGGGTCGATCTGCGATTCAAGGCGCTGGACGACTTCGAGCCGGACAAGATCGTCCAGCAGGTGGACCCCCTGCGCAAGCTCGTCGAGGCCCGCCAGCGGCTCTCGGATCTCCTCTCCAAGGCGGACGGAAACGACAAGCTCGAGAAGATGCTGAACGACGTTCTCCAGAACGCAGGGAGCCAGCAGCAGCTGGCGGCCGAGCTCGGCCTGACACCCGAGGGACCGAAGAAGGGGGACGGCAATGAGTAACGCCCCCGACCGCGGCAAGGCCGAGGCGATCGTCCGCGAGCAGACGGGCGAGGTCGATCTCCTGAGCAGGATCCTCGAGGAAGGGCGGCTCGTCCAGCACGAGGGCCAGGCGCAGGGGGCCCGGGACATGATCGCCGAGTTCGTCCAGCAGGCGATGCAGGGCCAGATGGTCATGTCGCGCAACCTGGAGACGTCGCTCCAGGCGCGCATCGCCGAGATCGACCGCCTCCTCTCGGCGCAGCTGAACGAGATCATGCACGCCGAGCCCTACCAGCGTCTCGAGGCGTCGTGGCGGGGCCTGCATCACCTCGTCTTCGAGAGCGAAACGGGGGTCATGCTCAAGATCCGGGTCCTGAACGTCTCGAAGAAAGACCTCCTGAAGGACCTCGAGAGGGCGGCGGAGTTCGACCAGTCGGCCGTCTTCAAGAAGGTCTACGAGGAGGAGTACGGCACGTTCGGCGGGCAGCCCTTCGGCGCCCTCATCGGCGACTTCTACTTCTCGAACCACCCCCAGGACATGCTTCTCCTCGAGAAGATGGGTCAGGTCGCGGCGGCGGCGAACGCCCCCTTCATCGCGGCCACGGCCCCCCAGCTCTTCGGCTGGGAGACCTTCCAGGAGATGACCGAGGTCCGCGATCTCGCGAAGATCTTCGATCGGACCGAGTACGCCAAGTGGCGCTCCTTCCGTGACTCGGAGGACTCGCGCTACGTCGGCCTCACGATGCCGCGCACGCTCATGCGGCTCCCCTACGGCAAGGAGACCATCCCGACCGAGACGTTCAACTTCGAGGAGGACGTCGACGGAAAGGACCACCACAAGTACCTGTGGGGGAACGCGGCCTACTCCTTCGGGACGCGCCTCACCGAGGCGTTCGCGATGTACGGCTGGTGCGTCGCGATCCGCGGGGTCGAGGGCGGCGGCCTCGTCCAGGGGCTGCCGGTCCACACGTTCCAGACGGACGAGGGCGACGTCGCCCTCAAGTGCCCGACGGAGATCGCGATCACGGACCGGCGTGAGAAGGAGCTCTCCGACCTCGGCTTCATCCCGCTCGTCCACTGCAAGAACACCGACTACGCCGCCTTCTTCGGCGCCCAGTCGTGCCAGAAGGCGAAGAAGTACGACCTCGACTCCGCGAACGCGAACGCGCGGCTCTCGACGATGCTGCCCCACATTTTCGCCGTCTCCCGCTTCGCGCACTACCTCAAGGCGATGATGCGCGACAAGGTCGGCAGCTTCATGACGCGCAAGGACTGCGAGTACTTCCTGAACCAGTGGATCGCCGGGTACATCACCACCGACGACACGGCATCGCAGGAGACGAGGGCGCAGTACCCGCTGCGCGAGGCGAAGATCGAGGTCGCCGAGATCCCCGGGAAGCCCGGCGCCTATCGCGCCGTCGCGTTCCTGAGGCCTCATTTCCAGCTCGACGAGCTGCAGGTCTCGCTGCGCCTCGTGGCCGACCTGCCGTCCTCGGCCCGAAAGTAGCTTCACGCGGCCGGGCGGCTCGGGGAGCCGCCCGGCCGATCTTCCGCCGATTCCGGTCCGCCCGAGGAGCCCGCCCGAGATGTCGCGGTTCGACAACGAGATCCGTGTCCGCCCGTCGGTCCTCGACCGGCTGATCGACTACGAGCCCGAGTACTCCCGCGAGGCGGCCGCCTCGCGCGTGAAGAACCTCAGGATCCTCAAGCAGTCGGTCCGGCGGGACATGGAGTGGCTCCTCAACACGCGTGCGACCGTGGGCATCCCTCCCGAGCTGAAGGAGGTGCAGTCCTCGCTCGTGGTCTACGGTCTTCCGGACGTCTCCATGTACTCGGGCCGCAGCGTCGCCGATCGCATGAGGCTGCG
>JACRCS010001057.1 GCA_016218905.1 Deltaproteobacteria bacterium | reverse complement strand
GCCGTCGTCGCCACCGCAGCTCCGATTCATGGCGCCACCACGAGCGCCGTCGGCTACGTCCTGGTTCTGCGCGACGTCACCGACTGGGAGCGCATGGAAGCCGAGGTTCGGCGGACGCAGAAGCTCGAGAGCCTGGGGGTACTGGCCGGTTGCATCGCGCACGACTTCAACAACCTCCTCATGGCCGTGATGGGGAACATCGAAATCGCGGCGATTCGCGCGGCGGACCGGCCCCAGGCGGGTGAACGGCTATCGGCCGCGGTCGCGGCCTGCGAGCGGGCTCGCGACCTCACCCAACAGCTGCTCACGTTCGCGCGGGGAGGCGCTCCCACGCGCACAGCCGCAAATCTGGCCCAAGTGATCCGGGAGACCGCCGAGTTCATCGGCCGGGGCAGCGCAATCGCCGTGGAGCTCGCCCTCGGCCCCGACCTCTGGGCCGTTGAGGCCGACCCGGGCCAGATCAGCCAGGTTCTCCAGAACCTTCTCATCAACGCCCTGCAGGCCTCGAACCGCCGCGGACGAGTCCTGATCGAAGCCTCCAACGTCGCGGCGGACGAGCGCCACGCCAAACCGCCCCAACCGGACCGGTTCGTCCCCCTTTCGGTCCGAGATCACGGCGAGGGAATCCCCGCCGACACCATGGACAAGATCTTCGACCCCTACTTCACGACCCGGCCGGGGGGTACCGGTCTCGGGCTTTCTACCGTGTACTCCATCGTCCAGAAGCACGGCGGCCGCGTCGAGGTCTCCTCATCGCCCAGCGACGGCACCCGATTCGACGTGTACCTTCCGGCCACGGACGCCGCTCCGGCCTCCTCCCCGTCGCCGAACGCCGTCGAGGTGCTGGAAGGCGGCCGCGTACTCCTGATGGACGACGACGCGTTGGTGCGGGAAACCGCGGCCGAGGTCTTCCAGTATCTCGGCTACGAGGTCGAGGAGACGGCGGACGGACGAGAGGCGCTCGACTGCTACGAAGACGCCTGTGCAGCGGGAACCCCCTTCGACTTCGTGGTCCTGGACCTGACCGTGCCGGGAGGGATGGGCGGCGAGGAGACCGTGGCGCAGCTCAAAGAGCGCCACCCCGACGCTGTCGTCGTCGCCTCGAGCGGCTACACCGCCGGCGGCGCCATGGCCGAGCACCGGGCGCGGGGATTCGACCACGCGCTGGCGAAGCCGTACCGGTTGGAGACGTCAAGGCGGTCTTCGCCGCCTTGGAGGCCCAGAGGGCCACCCGCCGCGAGCTCTCGCCGCCGTCCCCGATGAATCCGCCGCGGGGCCCCCGAGCCTGAGGGCGCGGCACACGTTCACCCACCTCGCCGCCCACCGCGTCGCACGTGCCGCCTGCATGACCGACACAGCCCCCACCGGACCGCAGTTCATCCTCTGCGGTCCGCGACACGTAAGATATCGCTGCACGAAGCTCAATCGGTAACCAGCGGACTCGCCAGTTCGTGGAAGGGGCAAGTCTGGTCGTCCCCAGTGGACACCTATGGGCCGGACACTCAGGAGGGGATCGCCGCCTCCGGCGGTAAGATCCCCTCGAACACCTCGGCCAGGGGGATCTCCAGACCGCCGAGACTTACGAGCCGGAGGCTGTCTCCCGGCCCGAAGAGGTCGGGCTTGCCGTAGGTGCCGTCCTCGCGAAGCAGGTAGCGCTCGGCGAACCCGGAGACGGGGTCGACCGTCAGGTACTCTCGCACGCCGTGGCGCTCGTAGAGGTCTCGCTTCGTCCCCCGGTCGCGAAGGGCCGTGGAGGGGGAGAGCACCTCGACCGCGAGGTCCGGCGCGCCGCGAACTCCGGCGGGTTGGATCTTGGAGCGATCACAGACCACCACCACATCCGGTTGGACGACCGTGTCCTCGGCGAGCACCACGTCGACGGGTGACACGCAGGGGACGCAGGGCCCCAGGTGGAGCGCCGCCTCGAGCAGGTAGTAGATTCGTCCGATCGCCCTCTGGTGGCTGAAACTGGGCGCAGGGGTCATCGCGAACGCCTCCCCGTCGACGATCTCCCACCGTTCTCCCTCGGGCCAGCCGAGATAGTCGGCGTAGGTAAACCGGTCGTCGGGGTGGACGAGAGGCATGAGCGAAGGCCTCGCGGCAGGAAGAGGTTCGGTTCGTCGCTTCGTGTGTAGCACGGCCCTGGGACGAGGGCAAGCGCTCCCCCGGCGGGACCGCGAGCCGGCCACCACGCCCTCAGGGTCTGAGCCAAGCGGGCGATCGATCGTGAGAGCGCATTTCACATTTGGACGTCCACATGTAAAGCCCACTTGCGCACCCGAGCGCGCTACCGTGCGTGGTCTCTGTGCTCCCGCACCACCCGCGCCCTTTCGGTGGGTGGGTTCGCAGCTCTCTGCTTGGCGCCACCAACAAAGAGACCCTCCCTGCGCAGAAGGGGCTCTCGATAACAGGCGGCGCGGGCTCCGGGGATCAGCTCTTCTCGCGCCACATCCGCAGGAAGACCCGAAGCCCTGATCGACCCCGGCGCCCAGGCAATCCTATCCCACCGGCGCCCTCCCCTTTTCTCGTCCCCGGAAAAACAAAAGCCGCCCCTCCGGCCGATCACCGGGGAAGACGGCTGTTGTGTGTCGTGGTCGAACCTGCGCTACGTGTCATCCACTCCCCCGGGATCGAGGTGGCTCACCGGCGCCCCGGTCGCCTACTTCCTCACCATCTGCCCCAAGGCCTCGTCGACGAGCTTGATCCCCTTCTGCGACTCGTCCACGGACCGGGTGAGCGACTCCCGCGCCATCTCCGGGTTGTGGTAGCCGTCGGAGTTCTCGGCGGTCCACCACTCCCACAGGATGTGGGCC
The DNA here is from genome assembly GCA_016218905.1 of Deltaproteobacteria bacterium. The sequence continues at coordinate 2,115 of JACRCS010001057.1, read as the reverse complement.
TTCAAGTGCTGATCCTGCGCCAGCTTCACGACGTCGTCGGCCACGCCGGCCTTCTTCGCCTCGACGATCTTGTCGATTAGCGCCGAGAGCCAGAACTCGGCCTTCCTCATCTTGCCTCTGGTGTAGGCCTTGACCGAGTCGATGGCGTACCGGGCCTGCTCCTCCGTGTAGTTCTTGTGGCACGTGAGGCAGGTCTCCTTGAGTTGAACCCGCGGGGTCACCGCGAAGTGGGACGTGAACATCTTCCCGGTCTTGGGGTCTTTGACCTTGGGCGAGTGGCAGTCGTCGCACTGGACGCCCTTCTTCGCGTGCACCGACGTGTAGAAGGTCTCACTCTCAGGGTGCTGGGCCTTCCACAGGAGGCCCCCGGTGAGGGGATGCTTCCAGTCGAGGAAGCCGAGCTGGTTGACGTAGAAGTCATACAGGCCGAACACATCGCGGTAGGGAAAGACGTTCGTACGCGGGTCGGCCATGGTGACCTTGTCGCCGGTCTTCAGATCCACGCCGGTACCGCAGTTGTACTCCACGTGGCACTGACCGCACAGGAGCCGCGAGTCGTACTTCTCCAGGAGCGCGATCTTGCGCTTGTACCCCCTGATCCCCATCTCCACGACCTCGATCTTCGTGCGCTTGGGGTCCTGGTTCCAGAGCGTCTCGGCCCCCTCCTTCGTGAACGCCTCGATCATGGCGTCGCGCACGATCCGGGGCCTGGCCGCGTGAGGGTCGTGGCAGGTAAAGCAGTTGAGGCCGTGTTGGAGGGTTCGGACGAACTCCACGGTGTTGGACGTGCGCGACCACGGAGCGCCGGCTTTCGGGTCACCCAGGTAGGCCCAGTCGAGGATCCGGTCCTGGGTCTTGCACTGGAGGCACACGGGGTTCGCAGCCGCCGCGCTCTGCGGCAGGAAGGCCTTTTGGTCCGCGTTCTCCGGGAACCGGTCCTCGAGGTACTCCCACGCGGGCTTGCCGGCCGGCTCCACGAGGTACTCCCACCCCTTCTTGGGCTGGAACCGACCGCCGTAGGCCCGATCCACGACGAGATGGTCCACGAGCATCCAGGAGTGGCTCCGGGTCGTGGCGTGCTCCTTGGTGAAGCCGTTGCCCATCATCAGCTTGTCCCAGAACGGGTTCGGGGCCCGGCCGGTGAGCTGGCTCTTCTCGTCGCGGCCCGGACGGTGGTATGCGGTCTTGAGGAAGCTCTCGTACTGAGGCTTGTGACAGCCCCCGCAGACCTCCCAGGAGGTGTTCGTGCCGGGCCGCGTCTCGGGCCCTGGGTCCGCCAGATGCTTGTCGACCCCGCCGTGGCACTTGTCACACAGGACCTTGGCGTGCTTGTTCGTCGCGTGGAGCTTCTGGATGGGCTCGTGGCACTCGTAGCAGGCGGCCGCGGTCCATCGGGCCTTCGCCCCCTTCGTTGCCCCGTCCGCCCCGCCCACGGCCAACCCGATCAGCGCCGCGACGGCACTTGCCCCGATGACCCAGGTTCGTCGTCTCCTCATCTCGCACCTCCCTCTCCGGATGGCCCATTCCCCCGTCGATCGATTCCCCTGCCCGGGCCCACCCCGGGCTTGGAGCTCTTGGTCGGATCTCCCAGGCGCTCGCTCTTCAGGCCCGGCTCCCATCCCCGCTCGGTCCTTCGGAACTCGACCTCCACGGCTCCTCCGCTTCCCTCCTTCCAGGGCTTCTCGAACAGGGCCTCCATCGTAAACGCCTGGCGGTAGAAGACGCGGTAGGGGTACCGCACCCGGACGGCCGCCGTCTTGCCGGCCGCCTTGGGGGATTTCGGAGAGGGTGCCGGCGGCTCGGGCGCGCCGTAGTCGCGGTAGGCGTGGGCCGGGCCGCGGTGACACCCGTGCGTCTCCCGGTCGAACTGGAGCGCCGCCTCGATGCCCCGCGGCGCGGCCAGGGTGCCGTCGCGGATGGGCTCCTCGCTCGCGTTGAGGGTTCGCCGGTAGGCGTCGGCCGCCGCCTCGAGCCCCGGGGGCCAGGCCGCCTCGGCTGCTCCCGGAGCGAGCACCGCCATCGCAAGTAGCACGAGAAGCCTCACGCCGCCTCCTCTGCGTCGTCCCGGAGCCCGTAGCGCTCGCGCACCCGCCGCGAGAGCTCCCGGAGCATCTC
>JACRCS010001053.1 GCA_016218905.1 Deltaproteobacteria bacterium | reverse complement strand
TCCTCGGCCGGCAGAGGGGCTTCCACTGGAAGGAGGTGGAGCTCTACGTCCAGAACCTGATGGACTTCTACTGCGGCGACGTCCGCGGGGAGGGGCTGCTCCGGCGCGGCCTCGAGCGCCTCGAGTACGCGCGCGGGGCCGCCCTCCGGGCCGAGAGTCCCCACGAACTCGCGCGGGCGCTGGAGGTCCGCTCCATCGTCGAGAACGCGGAGCTGGTCCTCCGGGCCTCTCTGGAACGGCGGGAGAGCCGGCCTTGCTTCGACTTCCAGCGGGGCGACTACCCGGAGCAGAACGACGCCGACTGGCTCGTCTTCCTGGCGGCCCGGAAGGGAGAAGAGGGCTTCACGTTCCGCAAGATTCCGGTCGCCCGCGAGCCCGGCCGTGGGTAGGACGCCGGAAGAGCTCTTCGCCGAACGGGAGAAGCGGATCGCCGGCGCGATCGCGCTCGGGAGGCCGGACCGGGTGCCGGTGGTCTCGCTCTTCGACTTCTTCCCCTCGCGCTACCGCGGCATCACGGTCCAGGAGGCGATGTACGACCCGGACAAGATGGCTCGGGCGTGGAGCGAGACGTACGAGGAGTTCGCCCCGGACGCCTGCGACAACCCTTTCCCGCTCCGGCAGGTGGGCGCGATCCTCGACCCCCTCGACTTCCGGCAGCTCCGCTGGGCCGGGAGGGGCCTCGGGCCCGACGCCTCCTACCAGTTCGTCGAGAAGGAGTACATGCGGGAGGACGAGTACGACGCCTTCCTCCTCGACCCCACCGACTTCGTCCTCCGCACGTACTGGCCGAGAATCTGCGGCGCGCTGGAGCCGCTGGCGAAGCTGCCGCCGTTCCACACGACCGTCTCCTACGCGAGCTTCTCCATTCTCGCCGCCCTCGTGGCACCCGAACTGGAGGGCGCCTGGCGGGCCCTCCGGCGCTCAGGGGAGGAGGCGGCGAAGATGCTCGCCGCGGCCCGGGCGTTCGTCTCGCAGATGGCCGGGCTCGGTTTCCCGATGCTCTACGGCGGCACGGCCTACGCGCCGTTCGACATGCTCGGGGACTTCTTCCGGGGAACCCGAGGGCTCGCGTTCGACCTCTTTCGGCGCCCGGCGAAGGTCGAGGCCGCGCTGGAGAAGTTCCTGCCCATGATGATCCGGCAGGGTGTCGAAGGCGCCAAACGCACCGGCATCCCCCGGGTCTTCATCCCGCTCCACCGGGGTTCCGACGGCTTCCTCTCCCGCGACCACTTCGCCCGCTTCTACTGGCCGGGGCTGCGGGACGTGATGCTCGCCCTGATCGCGGAGGGCCTCACGCCCATGGTCTTCGTGGAGGGGAACTTCTCGACCCGCCTCGACTTCCTGGCGCAGATGCCTCCCGGAAAGGTCTGCTACCACCTGGAGCGCACGCCGATGGAGCTCGCTCGCGAGACCCTGCGCGGAATAGCCTGCCTGCGCGGAGGGGTGCCGATCTCTCTCCTCGTCGCCGGCACTCCCGAGGAAGTGCGCGCGTGCTGCCGGGAGCTCATCGAAGGCAGCGGGCCGGAGGGCGGCTTCATCCTCGACACTTCCACCGTCCTGACGGACGCGCGACCCGAGAACGTCAGGGCCCTCTACGAGTTCGCCAAGGAGCCGAGCGGCCGCTGAGCCGCCACCGGGGAGACGATGACCTGGGACGAGTACGTTCGAGCGAGCGGGGTTCCGTCGTGGCCTTATCCGCTCCGCTACGGCGAAGAAGAGGCGGCGGAAGCCGACGTGCTGGTCCTCGGCGGCGGGATCGCCGGCTGCTGGGCAGCCATCGCCGCGGCGCGGGAGGGCGCGACGGTCGCGCTCGTCGAGAAGGGGGCGACGATCTGCAGCGGCTCCGGCGGAACGGGCTGCGACCACTGGCTGAATACTCCCCATCCGGGTTCGAAGGTCACGGCGGAGGAGGTCCTCGAGTGGGAGCTCGAGGCGAGCGGAGGGTACACGAACTGCCTCACCCGCTACATCGCCGCGCGGGAGAGCTACGAGACCCTGCTCGAGCTCGAGGCCATGGGGGCCAAGATCCGGGACGTTGACGACGCCTTTCGGGGCGCTGCCTTTCGCGATGAGCGGTCGAAGTTCCTCTTCACCTACGACCACGAGAACCGGATCCACTTCCGCGTCTGGGGGAGCACCTTCAAGCGGGCCCTCTACCGGGAGTGCAAGCGGCTCGGCGTGCGCGTGCGGGACCGGGCGATGGCGACGGGGCTCCTCACTGACGGCGGGCGCGCCGGGGCCCGCGTGATCGGCGCCACGGCCCTCGACACCCGCACGGGAGCGTTCCTCGTCTTCCGTGCCGGGGCGGTCGTCGACTGCCTCTCGCGCCACCAGCGGAACTGGTGCTTCTCCACCGACACGCGAGGGATCGCCAACTTCCGCCCGACCCAGATCGTCGGGGACGGGCACGCCATGGCTTGGCGGGCGGGGGGTACCTTCGCGCTCATGGAGCGCTCCCGGCCGAGCTCGTTCGCGAGCCCGAGGGCGTTTCCCCCCTACGGCCATGCAAACGCGATCAACACCTGGTTCCCCTGCACCCTCGTCGACGCCCGTGGAAAGCAGGTGCCCTACGTCGACCGGGACGGGCGGGTCGTCGAGGACGAGGAGGGGCGGAGCCGTCCGGCTCCGGGCCAGAAGTACCTGGGCGAGCGGACGCTCGGCTGCGGACACCGCACGCCGCAGCTCCCGCCGGACCTGGAGGAGCGGGTGCGCAAGGGGGAGTTCGCCCTCCCGCTCTACGCAGACCTCCCGGGCATGACGGAGCACGGCCGCCGGGCCATCTGGGGCCTCATGGTGGGCGAGGAGGGAAAGACGAAGATCCCCGTCCTCCGGACATACACCGAGGCCGGGTTCGACCCCGAACGGGACCTCCTCCAGAGCTACCTCTTCCTCGGCGGAGACCCCATGCGGGGACCGGCGACGCCCCAGGAGCGGACTGGGGGCGAGATCGGCGACGCAGGCGGGCTCGTCGTGGACTGGGACCTCCGGACGACGCTCGAGGGGCTCTACGCCGCCGGCGATGCCCTCTTCGCCGCCAACTACCACTACCACGCGGCCACGACCGGCCGGTACGCCGGCCGGAAGGCGGCCCGCGCCGCGCGCGGCGCCGCGCTCGCGCTCCCGGACCGCCGGCAGCTCGAGGAGGAGAAGGCGAGGGCGTACCTACCCCTGGGAGGCACCGGCGAGCTCGAGTGGAAGGAGCTCAACGGTGCCGTCTGCCGCGTCATGCAGAACTACTGCGGGGATCTCAAGAACGAGCACCTCCTCGCCGAGGGGCTGGCGTGGCTCCGAGACCTGGAGGAGAACGAGGCGCCCCGCCTCGCGGCGGACAATCCCCACAAGCTCGTCCGGAGCCTCGAGGTCCTGAGCGTGCTGACCTGCAGCGAGCTGATCCTCCACGCCTCCCGAGCGAGGAGGGCGAGCAGCCGGCTCCTGGACTTCCAGCGGCAGGACTTCCCGGAGGTCGATCCTCCGTCCTTCCACAAGTGGGTCACTGTGCGGCAAAGGGAAGGGACGGTGGAGGAGGGGGCGCTCCCGATCGATTTCTGGGGAGACCTGGAGGGGAACTATGAAAACCACCGGTAGGACGACCTCCTGGAGGGAGTCGGGCCGCGGGACGAGCCCCACGATGAGGTCGGGTCGCGAAGCCCAGGAGGGCGGGAGCGACCACTACGGACGGCGGCCAGCGGCCATGCGTGCGCGAGGCGAGACGGCACTAGGAGGCGGTCATGCCTGACGATATCGCCTCCCGCCGGGCGAAGCCGGCCCCTGCGCTCCCGAACCGCCCCTCCCCGGGGCTGCCCGTGGTCATCGACGCGGACGTCTGCACCGGCTGCAACCGGTGCGTCGAGGTCTGCCAGGTGGACGTGCTGATCCCCCACCCCGAGAAGGGCAAGCCGCCCATCCTCCTCCACCCGGACGAGTGCTGGTACGAGGGCTCCTGCGTCGAGCACTGCCCGACGGCCGGCGCGATCCGACTCAACCATCCCCTCGCCCAGCGAGTGCGCTGGAAGCGCAAGGGGACCGGCGAGAGCTTCCGCGTCTGAGCATCCTCCGGCTAACAATTCTTAACTAAGGTTTGGTTGGCCGCGAAAGCCCGGCGGATTACAGTGGCAGGAAGAAGACTCTCCACTGGAACTGCGTTGGGAGGAGCCAACATGTCTCTCGGCAGGCTTTTCAGGGGGCTCATCTGGGCCCTATCGCTCTCGATCCTGGCGTCTTGCGCCGGCCGGGTGCCCTTGGATACCGCCGGCGTCGACGAGTCGCTCACCGTCAACCAGGCGGCCGCCGACCCCGAGGGGGTGAAGGGCCGCAAGGTCGAGTGGGGCGGCGTGGTCATCAGCAGCACGAACCTCAAGGACGCGACCCAGATCGAGGTCCTCTCGTACCCTCTCGACTCGGGCGGGAAGCCGGACGTCTCCGCCGCGCCGCTCGGGCGTTTCCTGGCCCTGCGAGCCGGTTACCTCGAGACCGCGGTCTTCGCCCCGGGCAGGGTCGTGACGCTGGTCGGTCCCGTCGCGGGCGCCCGGCTGGGGAAGATCGGCGAGACGGAGTACTCCTATCCCACGGTCTCCGCCGAGCAGATCCACCTCTGGCCGGTCCAGCAGCCGTACACGGAGCCGAGGGTGCATCTGGGGTTCGGGTTCGGGATAATTCGTTAGAGACGGGAGTTAGGCGTTAGGTGGCCTAAGAGCTAGCATCTGCGGCGCTCCGCGCCGTAGATGCCGAGCGTATACCGATGGGGTCCGGGGGTTCCGTGGGGGACGAAGGCGACGCGGTCGCCGGGCCGGATGAGATGGCTCAGGCCGTAGACGCGGTGGTTGCAGAAGACGGCTTCGACGAGTTCGGGCGGGAGGCCCAGGTCGGCCGCGATCTCGGCGGCGGACGTTCCCCGGGGCGAGACGACCACCTCGACCTCCGTGGGGAGTCCCTGCGCCTTGCGGAATGAGTGGAGCGCACCGAAGAGCCGCACGCCCACGCTGCTGCTTTCCCTCTCCATGCCCACCTCCTCCCGTCGCCCCCGCCGGCCCCGATCATCATAGCCGAGTGCGGGAATTACGACGAGAGCCTCTGCTCGATGGCCTTCTTGTAGAAGAGATAGTGCCCCGTCGCGACAAAGGGGCCGCAGTTGTTGGCGACGAAGCGCTCGTCGAGGAAGAGCCGGGTCAGAAAGATCTCGTACTCGAGGCCCGAGCTCCGGGCCCGACGGATGCGCCGCCGCACCTCCTCCAGCGGGTTGGCCACGTCGCCGCTTCTGATCACCTGGTCGCCCCACGTAATGACGTACCCGCTGCCCTGAGCTCCCTTCGCCGCGAGCCTCTCGATCGTGAGCCCGACGGGGTTGAGGCCGAGCGCCCGGACCCGGGCGACGAAGTCCGCGGTGGAGGGCAGGGCCCGGCAGTTCCCCTCGTAGACGAGCGTATGGATGCGCACGGCATCGGAGACCCCCCGACCGCGAAGGGGCGTCTCGGGCTGCGCGCAGACCGCCGGCAGGGTCTCTTCGAGGAACCGGAGAAGCCGCGCGAGGGCGTACGGCTGCCCTTCCGGCGAGTGCACGAAGTGGATGAGGTTGCCGATCTCGTCCACGATGAAGAAGGTCTCGCGATCGGTCTCCTCCAGGATGAAGACGTCGACGGCGCCCGGCTGGGCCGTCTCGAAGACGGTCTTCAGCACGGCGAGGTCGCCGGCGCAGTTCTCGACCCGGGTATCGACCGTGCGGTACGGTCCCACGCCGGAGAGGTAACGCAGGAGCGCGTCGCGATCCGGAAACGGGCGGTACTGGGTCGAGGTTGCCTGCCGGTCGAGCACGAAGTAGCCGTGCTCCGCCGCGCCGAGGTGCCTCCTCCGGACCTCGGGCGTGCAGGGGCCGCCCAGGAAGGAGGCGAGGCCGGGTAGCTCCCGCTGGAGGCGCCAGTGAGGCCCCTTCATCGCGCCGATCTTCCGGGCGGGGACGAAGATGGAGAGCTCGTCCGGGCGGGGCGCCTGCTCGACAAAGGGGACGAGCAGCTCCTCCATGAAGCCCCGCAGCGCCTCCGGCCCCTGCCAGTGCCGGTAGAAGGTCTCTCCCCAGGTGGTGGACCAGAGCGCGCCGACCTCGCGGACCTCGTCCTTTCGCTCGAGGAAGTTGGGGATCAGCGACAGCCGGAGCGGGAGCGGCTTTTCGAGCAGCGCCCGCGTCGTCACCTCCTCGCGCTCCGCCGCCGCGACGTGGGAGGCGAGGAGCTGCGTCAGGCATTCGAGGTCCGCGGCCGGGACCTCGCGCCCGATGCCCTTCGCGATCACGCGGGTCCGCTGCGTGAGCAGCTTGTTCTGCGCGGCCCAGACGAGGAGTTCCAGCGGATCGCCCGAGCTCCGGAGAAGGTCTCCTCCGCTCTCGTCCAGGTTGAAGGCGTTGACGATGCCGCGGAAGAGCATCCACGGCGCTTCCCCGGTCGGGAGCACCTCCTGGTAGAGCGAGAGCGAGGACTCGCCCACGCCGTGGCTCACCCAGCGCGTGGCCTCGACCTTGTGGGCGGCGCGGCGGTACGCGATCTGGAGCTTGCGGCCGAGGACGGTGAGGTCTCTGGAGGTGATCCGCTGGGTCTCGCCGCTCTCGTCGAGGATCGCCCGGATCCGCTGGTAGGCGCGCACCGAAAAGCGGTCGATCTCCTTCGCGAGGGCCTGGACCCACTCGAACTTCCACTCGCCGAAGGCGTTCAGGTGGCGCAGTCTGCGGGAGCCCCACCCCCAGGTCCGCACGTACTCCGAGAGGACCGCCTGGTCTTCCGAAACCGCTGCCGGTCCGGTCCGCTCCGGATCGATTCGGGTGCCGGCCTTCAGGTAGAAGCAGCGGGCGAGCAGGTCCTCGGCCTCGGCGTCGCCGGTTCCGCGGTAGTAGGCGAGCACCTCGTCGAAGAGGAGCCGGTAGGGATCCGGCTTCTCTCCGGCGTAGACGAGTGCCTTCAGCGCGTCGCAGAGGGGGGGCGCCTCGCCCCGGGTCCGCACCGCCCGCTCCAGGAGCCCCATCTTCAGCGCGGACTTGAAGGGAGACTTCCAGCTCTTCACGATCTGCCAGATGGCCGCCCCGAAGAGCTCTCCCAGGGGCACGCGGGGCACCGAACCGAGGTCCAGACAGGCCTGGGTGTCGGAAGCCGCGATCTCGGAGAGGCGCCGCGCCGACTCCTGGGCCGTGGCGCCCGGTGGCATCAGCCACCAGACCGGGAGCTTGCCCGCCAACAGGATGCCCGTGCGGTAGAACTCCTCCTTCAGCAGGGCTCCCATGGCCGACCCGCAACCCTCCAGGTCGGCTTCGCCGAAGTCGTTCTCCCGGACCCGCTCCGGGTCGACGAGGAACAGGTGCACCTCGATTCCGGAGAAGTCGTTCATCCAGGCCTCGACGGCCTGCAGCTTCTCGCGGAAGCGGCCCAGGCCCGGCAGGCGACCCGGCCGGTGGCAGATCCAGATGTCGAGGTCCGACTCCCCCGAGAACCCGATCGTTCCGACGCTCCCCATGACCGCCACGAGCTCGATCGCGTGGCGGAGGACTCCCGTCCGGCGGGTCTCGACCTGGGGAAAGAGGCGACGGGCGAGCCGGTACTCGGCCGGGCCGGGCGCGTACTGGGAGACGCCTGCGGGACACTGAGGGTCGTCCACGTAGCCCGGCAGGCCGGGCTGGTTCAGGTGGAGCAGGAGTGGCAGGAGGTTCAGGGCGTCCCTCGCCTTTTCGCCGGCCTGCGACTCGAGCCGCGCGCGGCGGTAGGCGTTGTAGGCAGAGATCGCTTCGGCGGCCGCCGAGAGGCTGAGCGGCGCAGGCGTGGGTACGGCGGCCTCGTCCCGGGCGCCGTGGTTTTGTTGAGTCGCTGGGTCCACCATTGAGAGTCGCTCCGGGTGAGGTACTGCGGATCGGATCGGCACGTGCCGGGCCGAAGATGAGGGGTCCCGCCGTGCCATTTCTCTTGAGGTGATACCGGACGAGCGCGTACCGTCTGGAGGGCTTCTCCCCCTCTTCCCGGGAGGTCCGATGAGGCTCGTCCTCCTCTTGCCCGCTTTCGTCCTGCTACTGCTCGGCTGCGCGCCGGCCGTTGTCGAAGGCCCGAGGGAGACCCGGCGAAGCCCCCGCGAGAGCACGTCGGAGGAGCTCATCGCCGAGGCGCGAGCGCGCGGCGAGATCGACGACCAGACGGCCCTCCTCTACCGCGTGCTGGCCGCCAAAGATTCCTCGAAGCTCCCGCCCCGGTACCTGGGAAGCCGACCGGCGAGGGACGGGACGCTCGCGCTCCGGGAGGCGAGGCTGCGGTTTCCAGAGCTTCGGCCCGACGTGCAGGAGGCGCTGCGACCCTACCTCTTCCCGGAGGCTAGACCGTGAGACCCCGACTCCTCGCCGCCCTCCTCGCCGCTTTCCTGCTCCTCGGGGCGGCGCCCGTTCTGACCGTCGTCGCGCCCGTGCCCGATCGGGAGGTGCGTCTTCGCGAGGCAGTCGCGAAGGGGACCCTGGACGACGCCCACGCGCTCCTCTACCGGCTCTACGCCCAGAAGGCGCCGGAGCGCCTCCCGCCCGAGTTCCAGGCTAGGGTGCCCCTTGGGGCGCTCCGCGCCCAGTCCGTGGAGGGTGCCCACGCTCATCGCTGCGGCACGCTGCTCTTGCGGGAAGTCCGCGCCAGGATGGCTTCTCTGCCGGCCGACGTGAGGGCCGGGGCCGAGTCGCTGCTCCTGAGACCGCAGGTGCTCGCACGCGAGACCGGGGAGACCGGGAGAGCCGTCAGCCACTCGCTCGACCACTGGGTGACGACCGAGCACTTCTCGATCGAGTGGGGCGACGACCTCACGAACGAGGACGGGACGAAGCCGGTCCGCGACGCCGACCGCGACGGCGTTCCGGACGTCGTGGAGCTCTGGGCGAAGTACTTCGAGGCGACGTACCGGAAGTTGGTCGTCGAGATGGATTACGGCGACCTGGCGGGTCCGGTCCTCGCTCAGGAGCTCATTCCGGTCTACATCGCCAACTCCGACCCGGGGCACGTGTTTGAGGACATGTCGCCCGGCTACTACGGGGAGACGCACGACGACGTGGTCCCCTGGATCGTCGTGAACAACAACATGGATTTCCCGGGAAACGCCGACGCCGACCCGATCCAGGGGGCCATGAAGGTCACGGCCGCCCACGAGTTCTTTCACGTCGTCCAGTTCCTGATGCCGCTGCCGGCCTCCTGGCTCTGGTACGAGGACGACTGGTGGCTGGAAGGGAGCGCGGTCTGGGCGGAGGACGAGGTCTTCGACGAGGTGAACGACTACTTCCGGTACCTGCAGGAGGGCAGCGGCTGGCCGAGCTACGTGGAAGAGGGCCTGCCTGTCTCGGGCCTGTATGCGGAGACGAACCAGATTTACGGTTCAGCGATCTTCGGCAAGTACCTGTCCGAGCACACGGGAGGGGTAGGCGCCCTCGCGAGCGTCTGGTCCTCGATCCGCGCCGGCGCCCGGCCGCTCGTCGCCTTCGACCAGTACGCCGCGGGGCTCCAGTTCGACGGGCTCTACCACCTCTTCCAGGGCTTTGCCGGCGCCAATGCCGTCATGGATTACCGGGACGGGAGCCATTACGGCTCCGTTCCGCTCGCGAAGAGCGGCGGGCTCGAAGTCCTGAACTCCGGCAGGGCGCCCGACTATCTGGGCGCAACCTATCTGACGCAGGCCTTCGGAGACGGGAACGGGGTGTCCGTCCAGCTCACCGGCTCGCCCGCGGCGCAGTGGGGGCTCGCTCTCTGCCTGCTTCGGGAGGAGGGCTATCCGCTCGTGCTCGGCGCGTTCGGGTCGACCGCGCCCGTTTCGGCGGAAGTGGGTCGCTTCGGCATCGGGGACATCCTCTACGCGATCCCGAACTTTCTGAGGGATGGTGTCGCGGACTCGGGGCGGCGGTATTCTACTCTGAGCGGTCAGGCTTCCCCCGGGACCTTCGCCGGAGCGGTGACGGGCCTTCGGGCCGACGCCGCCCCCGGCGGGCTGAACGTCTCGTGGAACGCCGCGCTTGCCAGTTCGGGGTACGTGGTGCGCTGGAAAACCGACGCGAGCGCCCAATTCACGAGCGGCCGGACGATCTACGGACCCGTCACTCGGGCCGAGCTTCGGGGCCTGCAAGCGGGTCAGACGTACGGCGTGGAGGTCTTCGCTTATGGTCCCTCGGGCGACGAGGGCGGCGGCGCGGAGGTGCGTCAGACCGTCGTCTCCGACGGCAGAACGCCGACGCCGGAGGTCGCGATGACGCTCGGGTCGGGCGCTACGACCGGGGGAGGCGGTTCGTCTGGCGGGGGAGGCGGCGGGTGCTTCCTGACGGCCCTCGGCCTCTGATCTCCGCTCAACCGTTCGCTTTTTTGTTACCGACCGCTGGGGCGGCTCCTTGCGCGCGACTTCCCGTCCGCGCTACCATGACGTTTTCCCTGTCTCCGGGCACCGAGGAGGATCCATGGAGCGCGCAAACCTGGATTTTGCCAATCTGCCTTTCTCCTACCAGAAGACCGACGCCAACATCCGGTACTGGTATCAGGACGGTGCGTGGTCGGAGGGCGAGCTGACGGCCGAGGAGTTCGTGAACCTCCACATGGCTGCGGTCTGCTTCCACTATGGGCAGGAGATCTTCGAGGGACTGAAGGTCTTCGAGCGTCCCGACGGCCGCATCCAGACGTTCCGGCTCGCCGAGAACGCCGCGCGCTTCCGGCGCTCCGCGCGAAAGCTCCTGATGACCGAAGTGCCCGAGGACCTCTTCCGGGAGGCGGTGCACCGGGTCGTCCGCGCCAACCGCCGCTTCGTGCCCCCCTACGGGAGCGGCGCCAGCCTCTACGTGCGGCCGCTCCTCATCGGCGTGAGCCCGGAGGTCGGCGTGAAACCGAGCCGAGACTACCTCTTCATCGTCTTCGTCACGCCCGTGGGCCCCTATTACAAGGCGGGGTTCACGCCGGTGCGGCTGCTCGTCGAGGAGGACATCGACCGCGCGGCCCCGGGCGGGGTGGGTGACGTCAAGTGCGGCGGCAACTACGCGGCCGGGATGCGCGCCACCATGGGTGCCAAGGAGAAGGGCTACTCGGAGGTCCTCTATCTCGACTGCCGGGAGAAGAAGTACATCGACGAGTCGGGCTCCTCGAACTTCTTCGCGATCATCGGCCGGTCCTTCACCACGCCGGCGAGCCCCTCGATCCTGCCGAGCGTCACGAACATGAGCGTCCAGCAGATCGCGACGGACCTGGGGCTGCAGGTGGAGCGCCGCCCCCTGGCGGTGACCGAGCTCCCGACCTTCGACGAGGCGGGGTGCCTCGGAACGGCCGCCGTGATCACGCCGGTGGAGGCGATCACGTACCGGGGGGTGGATCACGTCTACTGCAAGGACGGCAAGGCGGGGCCGCTCACCACGCAGCTCTACCAGCGGCTGACCCAGATCCAGGTCGGGGCCGCCCCGGACCCGTACGGGTGGACCGAGATGGTCGAAGAGCCGTGAGCGAGCCGTCCTCCGCGCCCGAGGTCGTGGCCCTCTTCGAAGGCGAGAACGGCGCCCGGGTCGTCGTCTACGACGAGACCCGCCCGTACGGCTACGCGAACCTCTTCCACGCCCGTCTGCGGGTGGTAGGCAGCTTCGGCGAGGGCGGGGAGAGGTACGAGCGGGTCCTGGAGAGGCTGGGAGTCCTCGACTCCGAGCTCGCCGTCGCCCGCCGCGACATGCTGGAGAACTTCAAGGCGAGCGCCCTCCCGTACCTGCTGCGGCCCGAGTTCCCCCGGCGCCTCTCGGAGTACCGCTCCCGCACCCGGCGCAAGGTCATCGCCTTCCGGGGAGCCCCGTCGTGAGCTGCGCCAAGTGCGGTGCGGCGCTTCCCGCGGGGGAGGTCTCGCGGCGGGCGGAGTGCCCCTCCTGCGGGGCGGACCTCCACGCCTGCGTCCAGTGCGAGTTCTATGCGCCCGGCGCGTACAACGACTGCCGTGAGCCGCAGGCCGAACGGGTCGTCGACAAGGAGCGCGCGAACTTCTGCGATTACTTCCGCCCCTCCTCGCGAGGCGGGAAAGCGAGCACCAAGGAAGACGTACGGGCGAAGCTCGACGCGCTCTTCAAGAAGAAGGCTTGAAGCGGGCCCTCCTCGTTCAGCTCCCGGTCCCCGGCTACCTCTGGCCGACCCTCGACGCCAACGTCCCGCTCGCCGCCGGCTGCCTCTCGAGCTGGGCCGCGGGTCCGGGCCGCGCATCCGGCTGGGAGGTGGAGCTCCTGCCCTGGCGGGAGGCAGACCTCCTCGGTGACGAGGCGCTCCTCCGGGCGATCCTCGGCCGACAGCCCGACCTCGTCGGCTTCTCCCTTTACCTTTGGAACTCCGAACGGAGTCTCGACGTCGCGCGGAAGGTGAGCGAGGCAGGGCCGGCCGTGGCGTTGGGCGGGCCGGAGGTGCTTCCCGAAAACGAGTGGCTGTGGAACGCCGCCGGCTTCGCCGTACGCCTCCCGGGCGAGGGAGAGGAGGCCTTCGCGGCCGTCCTGCGTTCCTGCGGCGAGCGCGCGCGCCGAACCGACCCGATCGACCTCCGGGCGCTCCCGAGCCCCTACCTCTCGGGACTCCTTCCTCCCTACCCCGACGGCTCCATCTGGCTCGAGACGGTGCGGGGCTGCCCCTTCCGCTGCGCCTACTGCCACTACGGAAAGCGCTACGCGCGGACGCGGAGCTTCGCGAGCGGCTGGCTCGAGGCCCACCTCGCCTGGGCACGGGAGCGCGGCGTGCGCGAGGTCTACCTGATGGACCCCTCCTTCAACGTCCGCGCGGACTGGGAGGAGGTCCTCCGGGCCCTGGAAGCCGGCAACCCGGAGGGGCGCCTCGCCCTCCACACAGAGCTCGTGGCGGACCGGCTTGGCCCCGGCGACGGGCGACGCCTCGCCCGGGCGGGGCTCAAGAACTGCGAGGTCGGCCTGCAGACGATCCACGATAGCGTCCTCGCGGCGGTGGGGCGGACGTGGGAGCGGAAGGCGTGGCTCGAAGGGGTTCGGGAGCTCACCGGGGCCGGGATCAAGGTGATCGTGGGCCTGATCGCGGGACTCCCGGGCGACACCCTGGCGGGGTTCGGGGAGAGCCTCGACTTCGTCCTGCGGGAGGCACCGGAGGCCGAGGTACAGCTCTTCCCGCTCGCCCTCCTTCCCGGCACCCGCCTGCGCGCGGACGCCGGGAAGCTGGGGCTCCTGGCGCTGGAGCGGCCGCCGTACACGGTCCAGCAGACCCCCGGCTTAACCTTCGAGGAGCTCGCTGCCTGCACGGACCTCTTCGAGGAGGCGACCGGACTCGAACTCGACCCCCTCGGGCCGCCAGCTCTCGGCGGGTTCGAGGGCGCAGCCCGCCTCGGGGAAGTCTCCGGCTACGTCTCGGGCCTGCTCCTCGAGGCCGCGACGGCTCCAGGAGACTGGGTCGAGCGGGTCGCGGCTCGGGCCGCCCAGAGCTTCGTCCTCTGGCTGAAGGGTTGGCGGGAGGGCTTCCCCGAAGAGATCGGGCGCTTCCTCCGCCGGCTCCGCCACGGCGTGCTGACGATCGTCTTGGAGGGCGCCGAAGCCTGGCCGGCGGAGCGGGCCCGGGCGCTCCTCTCGGCCACCGGGCCGAGCGGCCATTATCTCGACCGCTCCTTCGCCTTCCTCTACGGGCGCGGCGCTCGGTTGGTCCCCAGGCTCGTGGCGCTCGTCCGGGAATCGTCGGGTCCGGCTTCCGATCGGCTCGGGGGCGCCGGCCGTCTGGCTGACGTCGCCTGGTGGGTTCGTCCCGAGGGTCCGTGGATCCAGGAGGTGAGGGGGCACGTCGAGAGAGGGGACTTCGCCGTCGTCCCGGGTGGGCCGGAGGAGGAGCTGAAGGCGCTCTCCGAGCTTCTCGGCGAGGACGCCCGGAGCGTCCTCTTCGGTCGCCCGGAAGTCCAGGCGCGCTGGGACGCTCTCACGGGAGGAGAGGCGTTTCGGGCGGAACACCGCTGGGCGAGACTGCCGTGAAGCGCCTGCGGGCCCTCGTGTCGGCGGCCTTTCCGGGTGTGGTGCCGGAGCTCGACCTGCACGGACTTCGTGTGCCCGAGGCGTTGGAGGCGGTACGCCGGGCGTTGGAAAAGGCTGAGGCGCGCGGCGATCGAGAGCTGCGGATCGTGTGCGGGAAGGGGCGAGGGAGCCCGGGGGGCGTGGGCGTCCTGCGCGAGGCGGTGCCGGGCTGGCTCGAAGCGAACGGCTACGCCGGCCGCTACCGCAGGCTCCTCGACGCCGACGGCCGGGACGGCGCGGTCCTCGTCCGGCTTCGCGGCTACTGCCCGGCCTAAGCCGGCGGGGTGAAGGCGGACGTCCCGAGTTCCTGCTCGATCTCGTCGGGTTCGTCCGCGTTGTACTGGACGAGGCGGACGAGGTGCTTAAAGCTCTCGAGCGCGATCTCGGTGAACTCGATGGCGATCGAGCCCTCTTCAGCCCGGACGATCCGACCCTGCACCTTGATGTCGAACTCCGGCGCGTCCGGCTCCAGGTGGATGACGACCGAGACGGCCTCCCGGGAGCGAGCTGCGAACGCCTCGTCCACCTCCAGCAGGCACCCCTTGAGGCTCAGGTTGACGACCTCGGCGTGGACGGCCGCGCCCCCACGGACGATCGTCGCCTCTTTGCGAGCGGAAACGCGAGTCCTCTTTCGCTGGTTCATGGCGGCTCCTGGCAAGGAGAAACTCCGGCCCTATCGGCCGAGGCGAGGGGCCACTTTAGCGGCCCGCCGACCGCGCCCGCTCCCGGACCTCACGAAAACCCCGCTCACCAGCGCTGACGCACAAGCCGAGAACGTCAAGGGCCGAGCAGGCTAGCGGAGGCAGCGAAGATTCTTTTGTCGCAAAGCCGGGGGTAGACAGCCCGACGCGTTTTTGAGACGATAGCGTGGTTTCGGAGTGCCTCGAGGGCGGAGGAGACCACGCGATGCCGAGGGACTTTTCGCGGGGATTGCAGCAGGCGGGACGGGACATCACCCCGGAGGAGTTGGAACTCGTCCGGGAGACAGTGGAGTTGTTTCCG
>JACRCS010001052.1 GCA_016218905.1 Deltaproteobacteria bacterium | reverse complement strand
GCCGCGGCGATCGGCATCTCGGTCGGCCGTCGCGCACAACCGTCGAAGAGCGCCGTGCCGCTGAGCTGGACCCGCTCGATGGCCTCCCGGCGCTATCGCAGGTCGCTCTTCTCGACGACGATCGACGCCGCCCTGCGGACTCGCGCGATCGCGACCGACGACACGAACCGCGACTTCCTCGACAACACGGAGCTGAAGAAGGTCCTGGAGACCGTGAAGGCGAAGACCGGCAGGAAGGTGGACATCGTCGGCTTCGACGCTTGTCTGATGAGCTTGGCCGAAGTGGCGTTCCAGGTGCGGTCGAGCACGGACCTCGTCGTCGCTTCCGAAGAAACGGAGCCGAACGACGGGTGGCCCTACGACACCATCCTGGCCGACCTGGCGGCGAAGCCCTCGATGACGCCGGCCGAGCTTGGGAAGGCGATCGTGAAGCGCTATGTCGCCTCTTTCAAGAGCGAGGTAACCCTGGCGCTTCTCGATGTCGATCGCGGCCCCGCCCTAGCCAAGGCGGTGAAGGCGCTCGGGGGCTCTCTCGCCGAGGCGATCGCCGCTCCCGGGGAGTTCGCCGCGGTGACGAAGGCGATCCGCGACACGCAGCGGTACTACTACCGGGACTTCGTCGACCTCTACGACCTCTGCGACCAGCTGGCGAAGCGCGTGAAGAGCGCGAAGGTGAAGGCCGCCGCCAAGGCGACGCAGGAGGCGCTCTCGGGTCCCTTGCCGTTCGTCGTGGCCGAGGCGCACAAGGGCACGACGGTCGTCCGTTCCCACGGCGCCGCGATCTACGTCCCGAGGGGAGACATCAGCGTCGTCTATGACCGGCTCGACTTCGCGAAGGCGAGCGGCTGGGGCAAGTTCATCGCCGCCTATCTGAAGGCATAGGAAGGAGCGGACGCCATGGCACGCGTGACTCTCTCGTCTACGACGATTGGCTGGAAGCTCGTCTCGGCGCGAGTGGAGGCGGGCGGCCGGGGACGCCGGGCCGCGGCATCCGCTTCCCCGGACCTCTTCGCCCGGCAGCTGGCGTCGACCGGGCGTGTGGAGGTCGTCGAGGAGGGCGACGCGCAATCGGCGCCTCGGCGCGGCGTGGCCCCGAGCTCGCTCGTCGGCATGTCTGTCGAGGCTCCGGCCGGACAGCGGTACGTGATGATGGCCCGGCACCCCTCCGGAGCGATCACGTTCCACCTCCCCGTCGAGACGGAGCGCCGCGGCGACGGGCGCGGCCCCTCTGTCCTGTTGTTTCACGTGCCCGCCGCAAGTGCGGCCGCAGCTGCGGGCCGGCGCGGTCTCCTGGGCGGGGTCGTCCGGTGGATCCTCCTGAAGGTGGCGGACGTCGTCGCGCACACTGCTCTCCCCGTCCTCGCTGCCGCCGTCGAGAGCGCGCTCTGGAAGAAGCGGCGCCTCACTCAGGGCTGGGTGAACGTGCCGGCCACCGGGGGCTGGCCCATTCCGTTCCAGGCTCTTCCCCCGGGCTTTGCCTTCGCCGCCCCGCCGAAGCGCAATCTGCTCCTCGTTCACGGCATCCTCTCGAACGCGGAGGCGGCCTTCCCCGGCCTCGCGACGACCGTGGGCTCGGGCGGGAAGACGCTTTTCCAGGCGCTCGAGCCTCTCTACGAGGGACGGGTCTTCGCGTTCAACCACTTCACGGTGAGCAAGAGCCCCGAGGAGAACGCCCGCGCGCTCCTCGAGAGCCTTCCCGCGGGTCCGACGACCTTCGACGTCATCACGCACTCGCGCGGCGGGATCGTCTTCCGGCACATGACGGAGCGCCCCGACATCTTCGGGAGTCTCGCGGGCCGGTTCCGGCTCGGGCGGGCGGTCCTCGTCGCCTCGCCGAACGAGGGCTCGCCGCTCGCTTCTGCCGGGCGACTTGAAGGCTTCCTGGGATGGGTCGCGAACCTCCTCGAGCTCTTCCCCGACAGCAACCCGTTCACGACAGGCCTCGAGATCGTGAGCGAGGGCCTCGCCTGGCTCGCCGCGCACATCGCCGAGGACCTGCCCGGCGTCGCCGGCCTCGACCCCTCCGGCCCACAGATCAAGAGGATTCAGGCTCCCCCGGACCCGCCCCCCGGAGCTCTCTCGGCGCTCGTGGCGAATTTCGAGCCGGACGAGGGGCTTCTCCGGCGGATGAGCGACGCGGCCGTCGACGCCTACTTCGCGACGGCGAACGACCTCGTCGTCCCGTCGGAGGGCGGGTGGCGTGTTGGTGAGGGGCTCAACGTCTCCGACCGGCAGATCGGCTGCTTCGGCCCCGGCGGAAACCTGCCGAGCTCGGCGAAGACGGGTGTTCACCACGTGAACTTCTTCTTCCAGGCCGCGACGATCGACTTCCTCGTACGGGCCCTGCGCGGCGAGGCTCAACCGCTGCCGGTGATCGACCCCACGTGGAGCCTGCCCTATCGCTCGAGCCGCAGGGGCGGCCCGGGCGCGGGGCCGAGCGTCCGCGCGACGACGCCGCTGACAGCACTTCCGATACTCCCGCCACCTCCTTCCGCTCCGCCCGCTCTTCCCGGGGCGCCGGAGAGCCTTCCTACCCCACCGATGGCAGGCGCTGCGATGCCGACCTCCGCCGAGACTTTCGGGCTGACGGTCCTCGGCGGTCCGTCTGCCGCCGAGGATCTCCGCTTCATTGCCTCGTTCCGGAACGCGATGGTCCTGGAGACCGTTCCGCGCCGGGGCGGAGACGCGGGAAGACGCTGGCACGACATCATTCAGACCCAGCGCGAAATCCGCGCGTTCATCAGCGGGGAGACGAACGCGCCCGACCTGCCGCAGGGCCAGAAGCTGGTGAAGCTCGGAAGCCTTCTCTTTGCCGCTCTCTTGCCGGGCGAGGTCCGGCGACTCTACGACGTCGCCCGCGCGTCCCAGCAGTCGGGCCGCCTCAACGTGGTGTTCACCTCGATGGTGGACTGGATCGCGGACCTTCCGTGGGAGTTCGCGTACGACGTGTCGCGACGCTCCTTCCTCGCGGTGGAAGAGGTCAATTTCGTCCGGAACGTCGAGACGGCGATCCCCGCCGACAGGATCCCGCCTCGCGCCTGTCCGTTGCGGATACTCGTCGTCGTCGCCCAGCCTCTCGGCACCGCGCACCTCTCCTTCGAAGAGGAGACCGAGGTGATCCGCAGCGGGTTCCGGCGGCTTCTGGACGCTGGAATCGCAGAGGTCGAAATCCTCTCTCACGCCACGCCGGACGCGCTCCATCGCGCCGTCGAGGCCGCCATCAAGCCCTTCGACGTCCTCCATTTCATCGGCCACGGCACCTTCCAGGCGGGAGCGTCCGGCCAGCCCGGCACCGGCGCCCTCGTCTTCGAGGACGACCAGGGACAGACGCAGCACCTCGACGCCCCGACCCTCCGGCAGATCGTCGCCCGCCGCGGGATTCGCCTCGTCTTCCTGAACTCGTGCGAGAGCGGACGCGGCGGCATCGCGGACTTCAACCGCGGGGTTGCCCCGGCCCTCCTCGCGGCCGGTGTACCGAGCGTCGTCGCGAACCAATTCAGCGTCCTCGACACCGCCGCCACCGCGTTCGCGCGGCACTTCTACTGGTCGCTCGCCATCGGCACGCCCATCGGCGACGCGGCTCGGGAGGCTCGCGTTGCCGTCAACGCCTCGATCCCGGACGAGGCGCTCGACTGGGCGATTCCCGTCGTCTTTGCCCAGAACCCCTGTGACCGCCTGGTGGAAAGGCAGCCGGCGGTCGCCTCTGCGGTCACCCCCGTCGGCGTCCCGGGCCCGAGGCGGGGCGCCGCCCGCAGGAAGGAGCGCGTCGCCCTCTGGGACGTCCACAGGGTCTTCCCCGGGCTCGATCAGATCGCCCAGACCATGGTGAGCGCGCAGAGCTACTTCGACTTCCAGGCCGTCTCCTTCTCCGCGCCGCTCGGCACGTGGCGGCGCGAGAAGAGCGAGGGTACGGCCTATCTCTGGGCGGAGAAGGTCGCCGCGCGACTTCAGGGAAGGAAGGCCGAGCTGGGCGTGGACCGCCTCCATTGCATTACGAGCCTGCCGCTCCGGGACGACACCACCTTCGACCTTTACGCCTGGGACGATGGCGTCGTCTCGATCTTCTCGACCGCCGACCTCCTCGAGCAGCTCGAGCCGCCCCAGCTTTCCGTGCAGCGGATGCTCGCGAACGTGGTGATCGGCATCCTCACGTCGCTCCCCGAGCACCACCGCGGCCCGAAGAACTGCCCCCTCTACTACAACGACGAGCGCGACATCCGCTGCATCGCCGGGCCGCTACGCCTCTGCGCGGCTGACCGGGCGAAGCTGAAGAGCGACCCGGAGAGGCTGAAGGCCGTGGAGGCCTTGCTGGAGGTGTACGGGTGACATTCAGCGCGATCGTGAATCCTCCCCCAGACATCCAGACTCTGATCGATGACATCGTCGAACGGACGAAGCGGGTCGAAGGCGTGCGCCTTCGTTTTGGGCGGGTCGCGCCCAGGGCACCCACACTCCGAAGTCCGACATCGACCTCTGCTTCTACATGGTGATGCCACGGTTAGGCAAGCCCGGAAGGGCCATTTGATCCGCCAGGAAAGGACCACAATATGAAATGCCGATTTGCCTTACTGGGAGCCATTGCCGCCGCATCGGCCATGGTCCTTGTCGGCGCCCAGGAACCCAAGGTAACCGCAGCTCCTCAGGCTACCACCGGCACATTGAAATACGTCGATGTCCCCGCGCCCACCCTGAAGAAGAGCCTGTTACCCCAACCGGACACCGAGCGTGCTGCCGTCTATCTGCCGCCCTCCTACGACGGTTCCGAGCGGCGCTTCCCAGTCGTCTATTACCTTCCCGGCTTTGGCGACCAGATCCTGCTCTACACCGACGTCCAGTTCTACCAGGGCTTCGCCCTGAAAGGGAGCCTGGACCGCTTGATCGGTCAAGGTCGGATCACGGAAATGATCGTTGTCATTCCGAACGGTCTCACTCCCCTCGGAGGGTCCTTCTATGTGAATTCCCCACTGAACGGCGCCTGGGAGGACTTCATCTTCACGGACCTCGTGCGCTATGTCGACCAGAACTTCCGCACCCTCGTCGGGCCCGCGTCGCGGGCTTTGGCCGGTCACTCCATGGGTGGATTCGGTGCCTTGAACATCGCCATGCGGCATCCCGACGTCTTCGCGGCGGTCTACGCTCTCGCCCCCGGCCTCGCGGCACCGGGGGACCTGAGAACGCACCCGAGCTTTTCCGATGCGAGCGTCCGCGGCCAGGTCATCGCGTTGTTGGACGAGTTGCGCGCCCAGAACGCGTGCCGGGCCAAGGTGACACTGCTTTCCCGGGCGAGCTACTTGAACGGCGTCTTCGATACCTATCCCTTGTTCGCTCTGGCCTACGGCGCCGCCTTCGCTCCGGCGAAGACCGGCGATAGCCGTTTGATCGCGTATCCCTATCATCGCGTCGGGACGGACCTCGTCTTAGACAAGCTCGTGTGGGATCAGTATGAGAGAGGATTCGGTGATTGGGATGGAAAGGTGCGGCAACATCTCGCCAATCTGAAGGCGCTGGCTTCGATCACTATTGATGTGGGAGAGAAGGACGAGCATGACTGGATCCCCCGTGGTTGCCGCCATGTGTCTGAGCTTCTCAGAGCGAACGGCGTCGCCCACGAGTTGGTCGTCTTCCCGGGCGGCCACCAGGACATGCTTCGCGAGCGGCTCGAGGAGCATATGTTCCCGACGCTGTCCCGGGCCTTGAGACCCCGCTGATCTGAACTTCTTCTTAAAGGCCGCGTACGCCGTGTCGCGACGCTCCTTCATCGCGGTGAAAGAAGCTGAGGAACGACCCGGTGAAGCTGAAGGCCGTGGGGGCCTTGCTGGAGGTGTGTGGTTGAGCTGGGAAGATGAATCTATGAAGACGACGACTACGGCACGAGCCCTTCGGCGCCCTCCCCTTGCCCTCGTGGCTCAGGCTGCTCTGGCTGCTCTGGCGGCGCTGAGCCTCTCGGCCTGCACGAATCTCGAGGCGGTGCGGACCTTCGCGACGACATCGGCCGCGGCGGTCGAGAACAAGGAGATTCTGACCGACTATTCCCGGTCGCCCGGTGTCCTGGCCCGGCTAGCGCCGGCGGAACGGTCGGCGCCGCTGGAGGCGCTGGCGAAGGAGCGAACGAAGCAGAGCGCGCGGCTCTGGTCTGCCGAGCGGGTCCTCGGGCACTACTTCCGGACGCTGGGAGACCTCGCCGCGTCGAACCTGCCGAGCGCCAACCCCGAGATCGGGGCGCTCGCCGGGGCCCTGGAGGAATCGAAGGAGGCGTTCGGGGCCGATGCGATAACGAACGAGGCCATCGATGCGGCCGGCTCGATCGCGAAGGTGTTGACCCGCCTGGCCCTTGACGGCTGGCGGCAGGCGAAGGTCGCCAAGATCGTCCGGGAGGTCGACCCTTCCGTTCAGAAGGTCGTCGCGGGTCTGGCCCAGGTGGTGCAGAAGGACTTCTCCGCTTCGCTCGACGAGGAGGCCGCGGCGATCCGGAGCTACTTCGGAACGGCTCTCGCCGACGCGAAGAGCCGGGGCGAGGAGGATTCGGCGGGGAGGCTCGCGCGATACCTGG
>JACRCS010001043.1 GCA_016218905.1 Deltaproteobacteria bacterium | reverse complement strand
GTCACCCCGAGCTCGTCGACCCGAACCCGGAGGCCGACCTCTTGCGTGGCGGTCCGCGCCGCCTCCTTCGCCTTCCTCACCCGTCTTCGCTCGGCCTCGGCGGTCTCCGTCCGATGGACGTAGTCGAGGGCGAGACCGCGCAGGGCGACCTGACGCAGCCACGCGAACTTCTCCTTGGGCGCGTACTCGACCCGGCCCGAGCTCGAGAAGACCCCGCCCTGCAGGCGGAAGTTGGCCCTCTCCAGGACGGGTCGGAACGGCTCCAGGGGGATGTCGGCGAGGCGCAGGTCCGCCTGGATGCCGGGATGCGGCTCGGAGAGGAAGTTCGCCCGGCCGTCGAGCTCGCACCGGCCGGACCCGAAGACGGCGCAGCGGAGCCGTACCGGAGAGGGATAGGTCCGATCGGGGGAGTCCAGGTTGCGGATGTTGGTGGCCGAGAGCTCGAGCCGCGTCACCCGGAGCGGCCGCGCGACGTCCTCGTCGACGTAGACGAGCTCCGCGTCGCGCACCTCGAGCCGGTTGACCTCGAAGGGGTAGATCTGCTTCACCGCCGCCTGCCAACCGCGTTGGGTGACCGGCGTTTCGTCCTCCCGCTCCTCCCGCAACTGCCGGACGTTCACGTAGAGTTGGGGCCGGTCCAGGGCGAACTCGGCCACGACGTGCCCGGTGAGGATCTCCCCCCAGTGGAGGCCGGCGGTCAGGCGGGGGAAGCGGGCGACCGGAGGCTCGGGATGGGCGTCCTGCCGGAGCGTCAGGCCCTTCAGGCTCACGCCGAGCTTCAAGGGGTGGAGGCGCAGCCTCGGCAGCCGGACGGAGTACCCCTCGAGGGCCGCGTTCATCCCGCCCTCCATCCTGCGCCGAAGGGGCTCCTGGACGAGGAGGGCGGCCGCGACCAACGCGACGCCGAGCGCCGCGAGGGCCCCGAGAGACCAGGCGAAGAGCCGAGAGTACCGCCGCATCGTGACGCCTCCTCGCCGTCAGTCTAGCCGCACAGCCGTTCTGCTCAAACGCCTCCCCGTTTCCGCGTTTCACGTTCGCGTCGGCCAAACGCTCACAGGCGAAAGTCGGCCGGATGGCGACGAGGACGGCGAACGATAGGGGGTCCAGGAGCGCGAGCCGCCGCTGGCAGCGGGGTACCTCCTCGTCCAGGATCCGGAGGCCCGGAGCGGTTCTCTCAGGCCGGCCCGATTGCGGCGCCGGGACGACGTGCTAGGCTCCGCGGGAGGGTCGAGGCGTCAAAGCCCGCCGGCAGCCCCTCGCGGGAGCGAAGACGTCCTCTCCCGACTCGGGACAAGAAGATGAAGAAACACCTGCTGGTTTCCGCCGCGATGCTTCTGTCCTTTGGAACGGTCGTCCTCCCCGTGCCGGCCGAAGCCGGAGTCGACGTGGACGTCCACATCGGCGTTCCGCCCCCTCCCCCGCCCCCGCCTCCTCCGGTCCCCGTCTTCGTCGTGCCCGAACCCGAGACCCTCATCCTCATCCCGGGTACTCGCCTCTACTTCGCGCCGGGCCTTTCCGTGGACCTCTTGTTCGTAGACGGCTACTGGTGGACCGAGAGGGAGGGCCGGTGGTTTCGCGCGCGCCAGCCCCGCGGGCCCTGGACCTTCGTGGACCGCCGGCGGGTGCCGCGCCAGGTGATCGTGCTCCCGCCCGACTACCGCGAGGTGTACCGGAAGGAGAAGCACATTCCCTACGGCCAGTGGAAGAAGTCCCACGGCAAGGCGTCGAAGAAGGACGGCCACGGCAAGGGCAAGGGGCACGGAAAGAAGGAAAAGCACGGGAAGGGGCATGACTGAAGCGCCGCTCCGACCGGCGAAGCTTCGTAGGGCGCGAACTCGGGTCGCGCGCCGGCGATGCCCAGGGGAAGCGGGAGGCCGGGCCCGGCCGCGTCCGTTGCGAGACGACCAAGAACCCGTTGACCAGCCCCGAACGGCGGTACCGAATCATCTCTTCTCGCGGGAGCAGTACCGGAAGCTCCTCACCTACGTGTGGGAGGGCGGGTATCCGACATGGGAGGGCCTGGAGGAAGGCCGAAGGCCGGCCTACCTCGAGGAGTTTGGCGCCGTTGTTCGGGAGGTCGAGCGACCTGGCGTCGCCGGGACGTGGCTCCGGGACGTAGCGTCCTAGTTGACTACTGGCCGGAGCCAAACAGAAAAGCCCGGACGTCGAAGAGATGGAAGTGCATAGGGTGGGTATCGGCCGAGAGGTTGATCACGCTCCAGATCTCGGCCGTGCCGTACTTGACGATCTCCGTCGGCTCGTTGCCCGGACCCACGGGGTACGTCCGGCCTTCGTAGTCTGAGTAGCGAAGGCTCAGCCGTTCTTGCTACCTCCGCAAAGTCTTGAACCGGCTGGTCCCTTGGAGCAGCAGCTTCAGCGAGTACACGGCGCGATGCCGATACGCGAAAATCCATGGACGCGGATCTTAGGGAGCGCATCGGCCGGGAGGAATTCGACTACCCCGCCTTGATGGCGGCGCTCGGCCGCTACGCCAATCCCCGGGATAAGGTCACCTCGCTCCTTCGGCGGGGCGTCATCGTGCGGGTCAAGAAGGGCCTATACGTGTTTGGGGACTCGCTCAGGCGGCGCCCTTACTCCCGAGAACTCCTGCGTTTCGCTGGACTACGCCTTGGCGTTCCACGGGCTCATTCCCGAGCGAGTCGCCACCGTCACCTCGGTCACGACCAGCAGGGGGCGAGAGTTCGAGACGCCCGTGGGTACCTTCGTCTATCGGCAGGTGCCTTGGGACTACTACCCGCTGGGCATGGATCGGGTGGAGCGCGGTCAGGTGGCGTTCCTGATCGCCGTGCCTGAACGCGCCCTCGCCGACAAGGTGCGAGACGAGCGCGGAAACCCGCTTCGCTCCTCCGCGGACGCAGCTGTCTACCTCTTCGAAAGCCTCAGGCTCGATCCGGAGGCGGCGGCGGGTCTGAACACCGACCTCCTGGAGGAGCTCGCCGAGGCCGGGCACTCCCAGAAGATCGCGCTGTGCGCCCGAGCGCTGCGCCGACGGAAGGAGCACCCGTGAACCCGGCGGTCGCGGCCATGCTCCGGATCGTCATCGAAGCCCGGGAGGAGATCGCAGGGGCCGTCCATCCTGGGCAGCGCCTGGCGATCCGGCTCGAAGTGGACACCGATCCCCCTGGCCGGTTCGCGACCGAGACCCGGTTTCTGCTCCTGCCGATCCCGTTCTCCGTCAGGGTCTACGACTTGCCCTCCCTCTTCGCGGGCAAGATGCACGCCGTCCTCTGTCGAGGGTGGAAGGCGAGGGTCAAGGGTCGAGACTGGTACGATCTCGTCTGGTACGCCGCACGCGGCGTTGAGCTCGACCTCGGGCACCTCGAAGCGCGCATGCGCCAGAGCGGCCATTACGAGGCCGACGCCCGCCTCGACGAGAGCACCTTCCGCCGCCTCCTGGCCGACCGGATCGAGGCAGTCGACGTCGAAAGAGCGCGGGCGGACGTCGCCCGGTTCGTGCCGGATGCGTCCCGCCTCGAGGTCTGGTCCCGGGAGTTCTTCCACGCCGTCACCGAGACGGTTCGAGTCAGGTGACAGGGCAGGACGAGGGCATGCAGAAGGTCGCTCTACAGGAACTCGAAAGGATCGCCGCGATTACCGACCGGCCGGCCGTCGCGAAGCGGATCGGGCGAGGAGTTCGAACCATCTACGGGACCGACCCCGCCTTCCCCGGCATGATCGTCCGGATCGACCCCGACGGTGCCCGCACGCCAGGGCGTTACGAGAACCGGCGCTTCATTCCTGCGCTCAAGGGCCAGACCCAGAGAGGGCGCGCCGCGACCCACTCAGATCTGCCTCGGAGAGGGGGACCCGCAATGACGGGCCGAGGCCGGGTTGCCCGAGGTCAAGGGGTGGGGATATCAATGCCGAGTTGTTGGAGCTTGCGCGCCAGCCCTTCCGGCGTGTTCAGGGTAACGACGCACGAGCCGTCGGCGCGTTCGTAGGCGATGATCCCGCCGCCGCCGAAGGTGGCCACAAGGACGGGATCCCTGACGCCGGCCACCCGGTATCTCCGAACCTCGGCCTCGCCGACGACGTCCGCCAAGGCGATCCGCTGTCCGGACGTGACGAGGACGAATCGGCCGGGACACCCGCGGATCTCCTTCCAGGTCCAGTCCTCCCACAGGGAATCGAAAGTGAGTCGACGCATCGGTTACTCCTGGCGGCCGGCAAACCTCTGTAGCCGCTGCCCCTCGGCGCGGGCCTCGGCCAGCAACTGGTTCCAAGCGAGATGGCATAACTGGCACGTCGTCTTGGTGACCTTCACTTCGCTCTAGATATATACCTCCCTCCATCTTCGGTCGTTTGAACTGAAGGTCGCGTAGTCGGCGCTCTTCGCCCGACCGACACCAGTCCGGCGGCTAACCCCGGGAGCCCGGTGCGAAGTCCACCCCCCGGCTCACTCGTCGCCCCAAACCGGTGCACGTTTTTCCATGAAGGCGCGTAGGCCCTCTTGCGCATCTCGCGTCTGCATCAACTCCTTCAGATAGACCTCCTCGACCTGGTTCAGCGCTTCGCGCACGGGGAGAACCTCCGCCTTGCGAATGGCGCGTTTCAGAGTCCGCAGGACCGGTCCCGACAACGTAGTTATGCGGCGAAGGAACGCCTGGAAGCCCTCCTCGAAGGCAGTCAAGGGCACCACCTGGTTCACAAGTCCGAGAGCGTGCGCCTCCTTCGCTCCGATGACGTCGCCTGAGATGAGCAACTCGAATGCTCGCTTATTCGCGATCAGCCTGGGCAGGATCACCGTAGCCAGCGTCGGGAAGACGCCGACCTTACACTCGGGCTGCCCCAGTTTGGCGTTGTCCGCCACCACAACCATGTCACAACAGAGCGCCAACTCGCATCCGCCCCCGAGGGCCGCGCCCCGGACGGCCGCGACCGTCGGGACCTCAAGCTCCTCAAGTCTCCAGAAAAGCTCGTGAAAAACCTTCAGCATCTTCTCGACCTTGTCCGGGGTATGATCCGCCACGTCCACTCCCGCCGAGAACGCTTTCTCTCCTTCACTCGCGATAACCAGAGCGCGAATGCGCTTCTCCTGATCTTTGACAGCGCTGATGGCGTCGTTCATTTCCTC
The DNA here is from genome assembly GCA_016218905.1 of Deltaproteobacteria bacterium. The sequence goes on along the minus strand of JACRCS010001043.1, from coordinate 610 downwards.
GATGGTCTCGATGTTCAACACGTTCATCGGCGGACGATCAATTCGAATCCATGCGGCGCCGCAGTCGGTCCACGCCTTGATGCTCGTGTAACGCCCCATATCATCCTCCTCCACGATTTAGGCCTAGCCGCCATGGGCATGGCGACGCACGCGGCAGCCCACCGCATCCGGAGCCCGTACTACAAGCCCTCGCGCGGCGTCCGTGCCTCCAGGTAGCACCTTCCGTGCCAACCTGGCGGCACACCAGGCCCCCGTTTTTCGGGCCACCAGGCCTTGCGCCCAACGGGCGAGCGGGCCGGCCGTAGCGTTCCACGGGAGAACGGTCCAGCACCCACCCGCGCGGAGAGCCGGCCGCCGAGCCTGGGGCCGCCTCCCCGCCCACTAGCAACCGCCCCATTTTTCGGAGAAACCACGGCATATTGAGCTTTGCTCGGGTGGAGCCCGTTTGGCCGTTGTTTCGAACCAGAATCACACTCTGTCAGAACCAGAGCAGAGGATCTGGGCATAAATGCCCGCAACACCTGGAATTGGCCCCCTCTCCCCTTGCGGGAGACGAACCGACGAGCGGTTCGGATCACGAAGCGCAGGGATGCGCGGGAGAGATCAGGCT
>JACRCS010001042.1 GCA_016218905.1 Deltaproteobacteria bacterium | reverse complement strand
GCCTGCCCGTCGGTCTAATGCAGCAGATGTAGGAGTATCACTGGCCCGGCAACGTGAGGGAGCTCGAGAACTACGTGCGCAGGATGGTCGTCCTGGGCGACGTGGAAGGCGTGCGGCAGGAGATCCGGAGCAACACCCCCAGGCCATACGGAGGGAGCCCCGAGGCCCACTCCTTTGTCGATTATTCGGAGTTCGAGGGCAAGACCTTGAAGGAAGTCTCGAGGCTCGCGGCGGCCCGCGCCGAACGCGTCGTTCTGGAGCAGGTGCTCCAGAAGACCCGCTGGAACCGCCGGAAGGCGGCGCAGATGCTGGACATCAGCTACAAGGCCCTGCTCTACAAGATCCGGGACACGGAGGTGGAGTGAGGGGTGTCGTAGGTTTGACTTGGAACCCGGAACATCAAACGTCGTGCCGTCGAAACTCGGATTCTTGGGGAGAACGATGAGCAAGACCACTTTCTATCCGTGGATGGGCAGACTTCTCCTGGGCAGCCTGCTCCTGCTCGTCGCCGCGGCCCAGGGCGCAGCGGAGCAGCTGGGACGCTCACCTTACCGCATCGGAGTCGGCGACTCCCTCGAGGTGGTCGTCTGGAAGAACGCCGACGTTTCCAGGAGGGTGTGGGTCCGGCCCGACGGCCGAGTGACGCTGCCCCTTGTCGGCGAAGTCGCGGCCGAAGGGCTCACGCCCGAGGAACTTGCCGGGGCGATCACCGGCAAGCTGAAGGAGTACCTGACGGACCCTATCGTCACGATCAGCCTCGAGACGATCAACGGAATGGCAGCCGCCCGCGCTGACGGGGCGGGCTCTGCCATTCTCGCCAAGCCTTATCCGGACCACCCTCCCGCCGAGACGGTCCCCGCGCCGCCGCAGGGGCCCCCGCCGTACCGCATCGGGGTGGAGGACGTTTTGGAGATCAACGTCTGGAGGAATCCGGACGTTACGAGGCAGGTGTGGGTCCGTCCCGACGGGCGGATCGCATTGCCGCTCATCGGGGAGACCGTGGCCCAGGGGCTGACGCCCGGAGAGTTGGCCGCGGAGGTGGAGACTCGGCTCAAGAGGTACTTGGCCGATACGGTGGTGAACGTGAGCGTGTTGGAAACCAATAGCCATACCGTCTACGTCATGGGAATGGTTCGAACGCCGGGGGCTCTGAGACTGCGCAGCCCGAGAACTTTGCTGCAGATCCTCACGATGGCAGGCGGTCTACAGGATTTCGCGGACTCGAGGAACATGGCGATCGTGCGTTGGGAGGCGGGCAAACAGAAGAGGATCCCCGTCGATGGTAAGAAGATGATGACGAAGGAGGCCGAGTTGGACTTCTTCCTCCAGCCCGGAGACGTAGTCATTGTGCCCTGAGGAGCCGATGAGACTCGGGTACGAGAAGGTGGGCGCGGTGTTCTTCGGCCTCGTCGCATCGGTCGGGCCCGTTTGGGCCGCCGAGGTCGGCGTCGGCCGGCAAACGCCGACGATCCTCGAAACTGAGCGGGCGAGGCAGCGGGCCTACTTCGATCCCGGAAGCGCGGGAACGGATCTGGGGGGGCTCCTGCCCGAAGGAGCGCGGTCCACCTGGGAGCTTCGGGCCTCTCTCGATGGCACCCATACCGACAACGTCGATCGCGAGGAGGAGGGGAGGGAAGCGTTCTTTTCCAATGGGTCCGCAGGCTTGGGCTGGCTTCGCCGCTCTCCGGCGCTGGACGGGACGTTCGACTACCGCTTTTCCGCGCCCGTCTACCAGAGCAGGGCGGTTGAAGATAGGGACACGCAGAGCCACGCGGCAGCTGTTACGGCCCGGTGGCAGGCGGCGAGGCACTTGTCGCTGGCAGGTGCAGGGAACCTGACGCAGAACGTGGAGAGGGGGATCGAGCCCTCGCCCGCCGGCCTCCGAGCAAGATTCGAGAACCGCTTCGACGAGTACGGCGCCCGAGGGGAGTACGAGTGGCAGCCGACCGGCGACTTCTCGACCTCCGGAAGATACGCCTTCTTCTATAGGAACTTCCTTTCGGGCGAGGCCGAGGGGGAAGACTTCCGGCGCCACGACGCCGCGGAGACCTTGGGCTTTCGCGTAACCGAACGGGATCGATTTACCTTGGGCCTCTCCTACGCCCAGGAGGAGACGCTGGGGACCTTCTCGGGCCGCGAAAACAGGGGCGTGACGGCGACGTGGACCCGGTTGCTCGTGTCTTTCCTCCAGGCTCTGAGGCCCACCGCGACCTTCTCCTACGCCGTCGATCGGGGTCGCTTCAAGGACGGCGGGAGCTACTGGAATCATGCGTGGAGGGCAGGCTACTCCGTCGTCGTCTCGCCGAGGACGGAGGCGGGGGTGGAGGGCGGCGTTCAGCGGATCGTCCCCGCCGACGGAAAGGCGGTGACCTCCTGGCTCGGGACCGCGCGGGCGTCCCACCGCATCACCGACCACACCTCGGCGACCCTTTCCGCCGGTCAGACGTGGGAGTACGCGCCGGTGAGCTCGCGCGGCGAAGGCACGGCCCTGACGAGGCTACGGCGGGTCGCGGGGGAGGTCACCAGCCGTCTTGCCCGGTACTGGGACGGGAACTTGAGCGCGTCGTTCGTGGAAGGCGACCCGGACGAGACGAGCGCATCGCAAATCGACGCCGATCCCTATTGGGAGGGCGAAGGAGTCGCCGCACTTCAGGTGCGCATGGGGAGGGACGACATCATCTGGGCCGACTCTCGCTGGGTTCGCAGGGTCACGGAAGGCTCGGACGAGGACTTCACGCTGCTGGCTGGAAGTATCTCGTACCGACGTCAGATCGCGAAGTGGCTCGTCGGGGTGCTGCGCTACTCTCAGGAGCGCCGGGACCCCGACGGACGGAGCACCCTGGTGCCCTACCGAGAGCAGCGCACCTACGGGAGCTTGGCCGTCACTTGGTAAGGGAGGCGGAGCCCGGGAGGGGCTACGGTGCGCTCGCGGCGTGGTTCAAGCGGAACCCATCACTGAGGATGCGCTGAGGCATGCAAAGACAGCAGAAGCCGAACGAACTGCCGAAGTACCTGAACCTGCTGCGCCATCGGTGGTG
>JACRCS010001041.1 GCA_016218905.1 Deltaproteobacteria bacterium | reverse complement strand
TTCCGTCGCGGCAGTCGGCCTCGCTGCGGCCCTCGTCTCGTCCACGGCGCTCGCGGCGAAGCCCCGCGTCGCCGTCATCGAGTTCAAGGACAAGACCTCGCACTACTACTCCTGGTACGAGGCCGGGAGGGCGGCGCAGGACATGTTCGTGACCGAGCTCGTGAAGAGCGGGAAGTACCGCGTCATCGACCTCCACTCCTTCCGGCCGTCCGAGACGGCTTCCGTCGTGGAGGAGTACCTCGCCGAGGCCTGGGCGAGGGGTTTCCGGGAGGTCCGGATCGTCCACGGTCGCGGGATCGGAGCGCAGCGCCTTACGGTCCGGGCCGTCCTCGCCCGCTCGCCCCTCGTCCGGGAGTTCCGCGACGCCCCGCCCGAGGCGGGGGGCTGGGGGGCGACGGTCGTCACCCTGCGGGAGGGCGAGCCGGGCTCCCTCGCGCCGCCTGACCCGCCGGGCTAGACTCGGCCCCTTCTCATGAGCGCCAGACAGCGATCGACCGTCATCCGCAGCTCGAGCAGCTACCTTCCGCCTCAGGTCGTCACGAACGAGATGCTCTCCCGGATCATGGACACCACCGACGAGTGGATCGTCCCCCGTACGGGTATCCGGGAGCGCCGGTTCGTCGAGCCGGGAGTCGGGCCGGCCGAGCTGGCCGAGCACGCCGCTCGGGCGGCCCTGGAGAAGGCCTCCTTGGAGCCTGCCGACATCGACCTCGTCGTCTTCGCGACGATGACCCCGGACCATTACTTCCCGGGGAGCGGCGGCCTGCTCGCGGCGCGGCTCGGCATGTCGACGACGCTCGCTCTCGACATCCGGATGCAGTGCGCGGGATTCCTCTCCGGCCTCCAGACGGCCGACGCCTTCATCCGATCGGGAACCTGCAACCGGGTCCTCCTCGTCGGGGCCGAGGTCCACTCCGGGCTGATGCCCTGGCCCGAGTCCGTCTGGGACGTAATGCTGGGTCGGAGCGACGGACCCTGCGATCCGTACTGGTACGAGCGGGCGAGCGGGATGCGGGACCGGGCGGTCCTCTTCGGCGACGGGGCCGGGGCGATGGTCCTCGAGGCGAACGAGTCGGGCGACGGACGCGGCTTTCTCGGCTTCGTCATGAAGACGGACGGGACCCACTGGGACAAGCTCTACGTTCCCGGTGGCGGCTGCAAGTCGCGCCCCTATTTCACGCCGGAGATGTTCGACGCCAACGGGACGATCCCGATCGTCGAGGGTCGGCAGGTCTTCCGCCTCGCGAGCCAGCTGATGCCGGAAGCGGTGCGGGACGTGCTCGCGAAGACGGGCCACCGGCTCGAGGAGCTCGATCTCCTCCTGATGCACCAGGCGAACCTGAGGATCAACGAGTCGGTCCAGCGGGTGCTGGGGCTCCCCGACGAGAGGGTCTTCAACAACATCCAGAAGTACGGCAACACGACCGCGGCGACGATCCCGATCGTCTTCGACGAAGCTGTGACGACGGGTCGCATCGGCCCGGGCGCCCTCGTCGGCTTCACGGCTCTCGGCGCGGGGCTTCACTGGGGAGCGGCGATCGCGCGGCTCTGACCCCGCGGCGCCTCCGGTCAGCGCGTGACGCGGCCCGACCGTGTCCGCGAGCCGTCGAGGAGCTCGGCAAAGATGTTCCCGAAGCTCTCGGCCGAAGCCGGTCCGTCCGCGGTGACGACGCCCGCCGAGATGACGACGGGCTTCTTCTCATAGCGCGCTCCTCCGTCTTTGAGGGCGCGCAGCGCGTCGGACGTCACCCAGATCGTCGCCGCCTTCCCTTCGAGGAGGCCCGCCCTGGCGAGGAACCCGACGCCGAGGGAGAGGGCGCCGATGGGTTTTCCGTCGTGCGAGGCCATGCGGAAGAACTTATGGGCGATTCCGTTCTCCCAGAGGTCTACCGCCCCGGGGCCGCCCACGGCTACGGCGCCCGCGTACTCCGTGGGGCGGGCCTCGACGATCGAGAGGGCTTCCAGGGTCGCTCCGCTCAGGCCGGAAACCGAGCCGCCGGAGGAGGAAGCGACCACGACCTCGGCGCCCGCCGCCTCGAGGATCTTTCGCGGCTTCCCGAGCTCGTCGTCCTGGAATCCCTTCGGCGCAACGAGAAAAAGGACCTTCAGACCCTTCAGGTTCTGCGGCAATGGACCCTCCCGTGGTTTCCCCGACGATCTCCGTGGGGGCGGCCGCTGTCAAGCGGGTTCTGCGGGCCCCCTCAGGCGCCGGCCGGAGGCCTCAGCGCGACGGAGGAGCCGACCCAGGTGAAGTCCTTGTTGAAGTCGACGCCGAGCATCCGGCCGCGGGAGAGGCGGCAGAGGTTCAGGCCGAGAGTGAAGGACGTCTCGCCCTCGGGCCGGAAAAACATCATCCGGATCTCGACCTTGACGCCACCGCCGTCGACGGCCCGCAGGCACGGCGCGTACGAGATCTTCTCCTGCAGGATCCAGGAGCTCCGGTCGGAGGGAGGGATCCGCGCGACGTCCTGGGGCGTCGGTTCGACGTTCACCCCGCCGCCGGCGAAGGAGAAGAGGGGCTTGAGGACCCAGCCCGAGGAGAGGTCCGAGGGGAGCTCGTCGATCTCCGAAAGCGTCCGGGCTCGAGGTGCGGCCGGATGGTCGAGGAAGGGGAGCGCGGCCTTCGACCAGGCCCAGAACCAGTTCGGGTGCGGCGCCCAGGTGACGTCGAGGTCGTCGCGAAAGTCGAACGGGAGCGTGACGCCCGACCGGATCAGCTCGTCGAAGACGACCCGGTTGTAGATCCGCTCGATCGGGACGCGCCGGCCGCCCTTCATCCGGTAGAGCTTCCGGCCCTCCTTTCCGACCTTCGTCGCGCAGACGGGCTCGACGCCGAGGAGTTCCCTCGTGGCGGTGAAGTCGACGTACGTCTTCTGCGTTTCGGGGTGGAGATCGAGAAGGACGACGTGCTCGGGGTCATGCGCCCCGACGACGGTGCGGCGGAAGAGGTCGACGAAGCCGTCCCTCGTCAGTCCCGAGAAGTAGGGGCTGAATTCCCCCGCGGTAAGGCCCGGGATCCCCTCGAGGGCGTCGCTCCAGGCGTCAGCCTGCATCACTTCGAAAGCGGAGAGAGACGGGAAGCCCTGCAGCTCGATCAGCTTTGGCTCGAGAGAGCCGTCGGGTCCGGTGACGACCGCCAGGTCGACTTGCGCGAGGGACGGGAGGGAGTCCATCCCGGGGGTGTCCCACTCGGGAGGGACGAAACGCCGGAGCCGCGCGAGGGCGTCGGGCCTGGAGATCTGGACCAGGATTCCGTGCGCCGCCGAGACGAGCCGCCCTTCGAGCTCCTCCGTGAGGAAGACGGGAGTCTCGGCGAGGCGGAAGCCCGCCTCGACCCCGGTGCGCCGGGCGAGGTCCGCGGCCTGCCGCCTGCAGAGCGCTTCGGAAAAGGACTTGTTGTAGGCGTCGCGGCAGGCGGGATGCATCGGAGCAGAGTCTAGGAGGCCGGCCGAGTCCTGGGAAGGAGGGCGTCGCGGGCGGGACGTGCCCGGCCTTCAGCGCGCCGGTTCGGTGCAGCGGGCGCCGTCGTGCGAGGCGGT
>JACRCS010001040.1 GCA_016218905.1 Deltaproteobacteria bacterium | reverse complement strand
TTCGACGCCGTCCGCACGTACGCCGATATCGAGCGGTACGGCGTCACCAAGTTCCTGGGCGTGCCGACGGTCTTCAGGTCCCTCCTCCGGGTCCCGCCGGAGGAGCGCCGTAGCCTCGCCTCGCTGCGGGTGAGCGCCATCGGAGGGGAGAAGACGACGCCCGAGGTTATCGAGTCCTGCCGGAGCGCGGGCTTCGCCGTGCGCCAGGTGATGGGCCAGACCGAGACCTCCATCCTCCTCTGGGCATCGGAGAGCGACCTCCTCGAGCGGCCGGGCACTGTCGGAAAGCCCGTGTTCCACGCGGAGGTGAAAGTCGTCGACCGATCGGGCCTTCGGGTGGCCCCGGGCGAGGTGGGCGAGATCGTGGTGCAGGGATCGATCCTGATGAAGGAGTACTGGCAGGACCCCGAGCGGACCCGGCAGACGATCCGCGGGGGCTGCCTCTACACGGGGGACCTCGCCCGAGTCGACGAGGGCGGCTACTTCTACCTCGTCGACCGCGCGAAGGACATGTACATCTCGGGAGGCGAGAACGTCTACCCGGCCGAGGTGGAGCGGGTGCTGGGCGAGCACCCGAAGATCCAATCCGCAGCCGTCGTCGGCGTCCCGGACGAGGTCTGGGGGGAGACCGGCCACGCCTTCGTGATCCCGAAGCCGGGGGAGGACCTGACGCCCGAGGAGATCGTCGCTTTCTGCCGCGAGCGCCTCGCCCGGTACAAGGTCCCGACCAGGATCACCTTCTGCACCAAGTTCCCGGAGACGGCGCTGGGGAAGGTCCGGAAGCAGGAGCTGCTGGAAAGAATGAAGAATGAAGAATGAAGAATGAAGAATGAAGAATGAAGAATGAAGAAACGACGCCTAGGCTTCGCCTAGCGGTGCCGGCTCCGCCCGGCAGAGCCACGAGGGCGGGGCGGCGAGGATGATAAGCCCGCCCGAAGTCCATCACGCGTATCAAGTCCACCCAGTCCACTTCGTCCCCTCACTCCACAGACCGACAGCTGAGAGCCGACCAGTCCCCTTTCTACCGCCGCGGCAGGGCCTCGACAGGTCAGAGAGTATGGCTGATCGGAGCCTTGACTCCCTGGGCTCTGATTCCATGTTCTTATGAATGTCCGAGTGGCGTCGAGCCTTCGAGGCACTCCGCTGTGGCGGAAGGAGGATGGAGATGGGATTCGACGAATTCTTGGGTGAAGTTCAGGACCGAGCGAAATTGGATTCGGCCGAAGCCGCCCTGCGGTGCACGCGGGCGACCTTCGAGACCCTGGCGGAGCGGCTCGCGGGCGGCGAACCGGAGAACATCGCCGCGCAGCTCCCCGTGCCCCTTGCCGCCTTTCTGTACCGGAAAGGGGACGGGGAGCGCTTCTCGTGGAAGGAGTTCATCCACCGCGTCAGCGAGCGGGAGGGTGTGGACGGACCCGCGGCCGCGTACCACGCCCGGGTCGTCTTCGAGGTCCTGAAGGAGGCCATCTCCCCGGGCGAGTTCGAGGACATGAAGGCGCAACTGCCCGACGAGTTCGAGGCCCTGCTGGAGTCGGGGAGCACCGGCCGCATGGGAACGGCGTAAGGCAGGCCGGCCGCCGCCCTGCGTCGCCCGCTGAGGCGGAGGTGCCGGGCGGAGGCCGCATGCGTGTTTCTACTCCCGGAGAAGGTGGAGCTCGTCAGTGAACGGAACCCGCGACGCGCGAGGGACGGTCCCACCTTGACCCCGAAGCCGCGCGGGCTAGAAAGGACCGGGGAAGGTTCACGAAGCTCGTGGGGAGGACGCATAGATGACTCCGGAGACGCCTGCCGCTTCGGCCGCTGAAACACCCGCAAACCCGCTCCTGGAGCCCTGGCCCGCCCCCCACGGGGGCGTGCCGCCGTTCGGCCGCGAGAGGGTCGAGCACGTCGAGCCCGCCCTCGATGCGGCCATGTCCCAGACCCTGGCCGAGGTTGACCGGATCGTCGCCGATCCGGCCCCGCCCGACTTCGCGAACACGCTGGAGGCACTGGAACGGGCGGGGCGGACCTACGATCGGGTGATGGCCGTCTACGGCGTCTGGGGCTCGTCGCTGAACACGCCGGACTTTCAGGTGGTCCAGCGGGAGATGGCGCCGAAGCTCGCCGCCTTCTCCGACCGGATTCTTCAGAGCGACGCACTCTTCCGGCGGATCGAGGCGGTCTATACCTCGCCCGAGAAGGGGAGACTGACCCCCGAACAGCAGCGGCTCGCGTGGTTCTGCTACGACCGGTTCGTACGCGCGGGCGCGAAGCTCGACCCCGCGGCCAAGACTCGGGTTTCGGAGATCAACCAGCGGCTGGCCGCGCTCTACACCCGCTTCAGCCAGAACGTGCTGGCGGAGGAGGCGGAACGGTTTCTCGTCCTCGAGTCGGAGGCGGACCTCGCGGGCCTGCCCGACTCGTTCCGTCACGCCGCCGCGGCCGCCGCGGCCGAACGGCGGCTGGAAGGCTGGGTGATCGCCAGCAAGCTCTCCTCCGTCATCCCCTTCCTCACGCACTCCGAGCGGCGCGACCTGCGGGAGAAGGCGTGGCGGCTCTTCGTCCAGCGGGGCGACAACGGAGGCGACCACGACAACAACGGCGTGATCGCCGAGATCCTGCTCCTGCGGGCCGAACGGGCGAAGCTCCTCGGCTACGCCACCCACGCCCACTGGAAGCTCGAGAACACCATGGCGAAGACGCCCGAGCGGGCCCTGAAGCTCCTGGAGGCGGTGTGGGGCCCGGCCGTGGCGAAAGTGCGCGAGGACGTGGCGGAGATGGAGGCGCTCGCGCGCGCCGAGGGGACGACCCTCACCATCGAGCCGTGGGACTACCGCTACTACGCCGAGAGGGTTCGCCGGGCGAGGCACGCCCTCGACGAGGACGAGGTGAAGCAGTACCTGCAGCTCGAAAAACTCCGGGAGGGGATGTTCTGGATGGCCGGAGAGCTCTTCGGGTTCCGGTTCACGCCGGTCCCCGACGTGCCGGTGTATCACCCGGACGTCCGCGTCTGGGAGGTGAGCGACGAGAAGAGCGGGCGGCCGGTGGGCCTGTGGTACTTCGATCCCTACGCGCGGCCGGGAAAGCGTTCCGGGGCCTGGATGAACGCGTTGCGCCGCCAGGAGCGGTTCGACGGCGAGGTGACCGTCCTCGTCACGAACACCGCGAACTTCATGAAGGGCGGCGAGGGGGAGCCGGTGCTCGTCTCCTGGGAAGATGCGACGACGCTCTTCCACGAGTTCGGCCATGCGATCCACGGGCTCTGCTCCAGCGTGAGCTACCCGTCGCTCTCCGGGACGGCGGTCCCACGGGACTACGTAGAGTTCCCGTCCCAGCTCCTGGAACACTGGCTCCCGTCCCCGGAGCTCCTCCGGCGCTTTGCCCTCCACCACCGGACGGGCGAGCCGATGCCGGCCGAGTTGGCCGAGCGGCTCCGGAGCGCCGCCACGTTCAACGAGGGCTTCGCCACCACCGAGTACCTGGCGAGCGCGTTCGTCGACCTGAGGCTCCACCTGGCCGGCGACCTCCCCGTCAATCCCGCCGGCTTCGAGGCGTGGGCCTTGGGAGACCTGGGGATGCCGAAGGAGGTCGCAATGCGCCACCGGCCGACCCACTTCCTGCACGTCTTCGGAAGCGACGGCTACTCCGCCGGGTACTACAGCTACCTCTGGTCCGACGTCCACACCGCCGACGCCGCCGAGGCCTTCCTGGAAGGCAGAGGACTCTACGACCGGGCGGTAGCGAGGCGCCTCCGGGAGCACGTTCTCTCGGTCGGGAACACGATCGATCCCGTCGAGGGTTACCGCGCCTTCCGAGGCCGCGACGCCCGCGTCGACGCGCTGATGAGGGATCGGGGTTTCGAGAAGGGCTGAGTCCGGAGCGGTCCCAAGGCCGCGAGGAGCCCAGCTTCCCGGAGCTCTCCTGTGGGAGCGGCCTCCAGGCCGCGATGGGTTTTGGCCGAGGATCGGCCTTCGGCCGAGATCGTGGTCTGGAGACCACTCCCACAAGATCCTTTGGCCCCCGAGAAGTTCCTCCCGCCTGTGGGAGCGGCCTCCAGGCCGCGATGGTTTTGGCTGAGGATCGGCCTTCGGCCGAGATCGTGGCCGGGAGACCACTCCCAGAAGATCCCTTGGCCCCCGAGAAGTTCCTCCCGCCTGTGGGAGCGGCCTCCAGGGCGCGATGGTTTTGGCTGAGGATCGGCCTTCGGCCGAGATCGTGGTCTGGAGACCACTCCCACAAGATCCTTTGGCCCCCGAGAAGTTCCTCCCGCCTGTGGGAGCGGCCACCAGGCCGCGATGGTTTTGGCCGAGGAT
>JACRCS010001054.1 GCA_016218905.1 Deltaproteobacteria bacterium | reverse complement strand
GGACCTGCCAGGGCCCGACCCCCAGCTCCTCTTGGTAGTGCCTCGCCGCCTTCTCGGCGTCACGTACCGCGATCGCGACGTGGACCGCGCCGCCCAGGCCGGGGATGCCCCGTTCCGGCGGGCTTCCTGCAGGAGGGTAGGTCCCCTCCATCGGGGGCATCTCCCGCGGCAGCTGCGCGAACTCGATGACCGTTCCCATGGTCTCGACGGTGTCGAAGTAGGAGCCTCCGCCGTCGCCGTCCCGGCCGAGGCCGTGGCCGCTCAGGATGACTCCGTACCCGAGCCGCTCCATCTGCCGCTCCGCGCGCTCCAGATCGTCCACTAGGAACGCGAGGTGGTGGGCGCCTCCTCCGCGCTTGGCGACGATCTCCTGGTAGGGACTCGGCTCCATCAGGGCCTGATCGATCCCGATGGTCAGGGAGCCGACCTGGGTGATCGCCGCCTTCACGACGAGCTGCACCGGCGTGCCGTAGACCTTCGCCCGGATCTTCGGCCCTCCGAACGTCACCAGCTGCCACGGCCCGATCCCGAGGTCGTGCCAGTAGCGCCGGACGGTCTCCTCGACGTCCTTGATGATCGCGATGTGCCAAGCGCCTTTCGTCTCGATCTGTTCTTTGGCCACGGGCATCTTCCTCCTCGGTTGGAGAGTCGGGCGGGCGGCGCGAGCCCCGGAAGACCGGCCTTGGTCGAGTCACCCTAACACAAGCTTCGTCGAAGAGACACAAAGACGGCAGAGAGTAGGAGGATCGGGGCTTTTGTCTTTCTCTGCGTCCTATGCGCCTCTGCGAGAGAACAGTCTTTCCTTCCGGGCCACTCAGCTTCCGTAAGAACCCGGCTCGAGGCCCAAGGTGGTCAGCTTTTCCTTTCCCGGGAGCCCGGAGGCGACGTCCCAGCCCCTCTCGTCGTAGTAGTCGTCAAGGAGGAGCTCGATCTCCTCGGCGGTGAAGGGGTGCGCCCGGTAGTAGTCGGTGAGGACCTGGGCCCCGTCCGGGGTCATCCGCGGGGTGAGCCAGACGGGCGGAAAGGCGTCGTCGGCGCGGCTGAACCCCTCCCTCGCGTTCAGGAGCTTGCAGAGGTTGAAGGCCCGCTCGCCCGCGAGCTTCAGCTCCTCCGCGCCGGTCTCCGTCCCGCTCACGGCCGAGTAGAGCTCCGCGAGCTCCGAGCCTCCGAGGAGCTGGAAGCCCTGCCAGAGCTCGCAGGCCCCGAGACAGTTCATCGCGCTGTTGAAGTCCTCCAGGTGCCTCGTCAGGCGGGCGGGGTTGAAGGCCCCGTACCGCTCCGAAGGCGTGAAGATCCGCTCGAGGGCGTCGGCGGGGGTGGCCAGCCGGGCGGCGTCTTGGCGAAGGACGTCCAGCGGCAGGAGGGGCCGGGCGGCGACCGACGCGCCCAGGCAGCTCTGGCCGCCCCTGGGGTTCGTGAGGCCCATGCTGAAGCGCATCGGGTCGAGCTTCGCCGCCCGGGCGGGATAGATGCAGTCGGTGCCCTTGGCGATGCCGCAGCCTTCCTCGTAGTCGGTCCGGGCATCGCGCCCCAGCCAGCGGGAGGCTTCGAACCAACCCTGCGAGAGGGTGGCTCCGAGCCCCCTGCCCTGTACCATGGCGTCCAGGAGAGCGAGGTACGTGCCGAGATTTCGCTCGAGGGCCAGCCCGCCGGTGTCGCGGCTCGTGATCACCCCTTGCTCGTAGCGCCGGGTCGCCCAGTCGATCAGGCTGCTCGAGGTGGCCGCGCAGATCCCCTCCCGGTTCATGACCTCCAGGAGCCTGACGGCCTGCCTGGGGTCGGTGAGCCCGAGCTTCTGTCCTACCACCGCGACCCAGAGGTAGGTGCCCGTGCGGGAGTGGGCTCCCGCGTGCTCCCCGTCGGGCACGCGGACCGAGTCCAGGCACGCGATCCAGCAGGAGTTGCACGCGGCGGGCTTCCTCAGGCCGGGCCACGCCTTCGGCCCGTAGAGCTCGTCCCAGACGTGCTTGCTCCAGACGCCCGGGTTCAGGTTCTCGAGGATGAGAGAGCTCCAGGCCTGGCCGAAGAAGTCGCCGCCCGGCTTGATCGTCGCGTCATACCGCTCCCGCACGCGGCGCGCCGCCTCCCTGACCCGGGCGGGGTCGGCGACCGGGACGGGCCTCGTCCCCGTGCAGACGACCGCCTTCAAGTTCTTCGAACCCATCACCGCCCCGAGACCGGAGCGCCCGAGCGTGTTCTGCTTGTCCGTGACGGCCATGGCGAAGCGGCAGCCCTGCTCCCCGGCGCGCCCGATGGCGACGACGCCGCAGGGGCCGTGCCGCTCGGAGAGGAGGTCGGTGGTGTCGTAGATGTCCTTCTTGCCCCAGAGGTCAGCGGCTTCGCAGAGCTCCACCTCCTCGTCGAAGAGCCGGAGGTAGACCGGGGTAGTCGACCGCCCCGTGACCACGATGTGGTCGAAGCCCGCCCTCCGGAGCAGCGGGCCGAAGCGGCGGCTTCCGCTCACCGCGCTCGCGACGTAGTGCCGCCCGTCGGCGGTGGCGGGCAGGGCGAACTTGGTCGTCGCGGCGATCTTGGCGGACCCGGGGGCGGAGGAGCCCACGAGGGGTCCCGCCCCGAAGACGAGCGGGTTCTCGGG
>JACRCS010001056.1 GCA_016218905.1 Deltaproteobacteria bacterium | reverse complement strand
GGCAGGGACCCAGATGAACCGCTCGAGCGGGAAGAAGTTCCGGGCGACGAACGGACCAAGCGACGCGTCGTCCTTCACCGTCGCGAGCAGTCGGCTGTCGGCGATGACCAGCGCTACCCGGCGCGCAGTGAGCTCCGAGGGGGTCGGCGCGGGGAGAACGCCGGCCGCCATGAGGTCCCGCGCCAGTCTCGGCAGGAACCACGTCTTCATCGCGGGGACCCGATTCACGGCGAAGCCGCAACCCTCCAGCACCACGCTCCCCGGATGAGACACACGCTCGACGGTCCGAAGAACATGGTCCTGGTGGGCAACCGTTTCCGCCATTACCCCCCACCGGACTGCCTGGATGGCCAGGAACGTCCCCGCGACCACGATGGCAGCAGCGCCAGATGTCACGACGATGGCGACGCGGCGGCCGGCCCGCATCAGACCTTCGAGCGCGACCGCGGAAAGGAGCGCCAGGAACCAGAAGAGCGTCTGAAACTGGTAAGGGAACGGGGAACGGATCGTGAAGAGGAGTCCGGCCTGGGTCACCGCGAGGATGGCTGCCGTCGCGGCGTGCGGCCGAAGCCGGCTGTCCCGGGGCCCGAGAACCGCGCCCGTGACCGCCAGCACGACGAGGGCGACGGCGCCGGGGCGGGAAAGGAAACGGCGCGTCCAGTCGAGCGCGGAAGGGCCGGCGGCCGTGTGCGACGAGAGCCGCTCGTAGAGGAAGTTCTGGCGAAAGCACTGCTCCCAGAGCGCGGGGAGAGCCCCAGCGATGTGCGCGGCCGCCAGTGTCAGCAGCGCCGTTGTCAGGAGGCCCGCCATGGCGAGAAGCGGGGCCTGCCCGAAGCGGCGAGGGCGGAAAGGCAAGCCAAGCGCCCACGCGGAGACCGGCGCCGTCGCCGCCGCGACGAGGGCGACCGGGATGGCCCGCTGGGACGCGAGGCAAGCGAGACCCAGCGAGACACCGCCGAGGAACGGGAGGGCAGGTCTCCCCTCCGTCTCGCCGGCATCCCACGTGAGAGCGAGGAGACCGGCGAGGAGGAACAGGTTCATCGTGACGTCGATCCGGATCTCCACTACCGACCGGTGGATTGCGAGGAAGAAGAACGACACCCCGAAGAGGTTCGCGGCCCGGCTCACGCCGGCACGCCTCAGCATGCGACCAACGACGAGACGCGTGGCGGCGAGCAACGGAAGCTGGGCCACTCGGAGGAGGACGAGGCTCTCCACGGTCGCGGAGCGGGTGAGCCGCGCGAACGGCGAGAGCAGCAGCCAGTGGAGCGGGAGGTGGTGCTCCCAGAAGTCACGAAACGGGACGAGCCCCGAGGCAATCCAGCGGGTCGCCCGGAACGACTCCAGCTCGTCCGGGTTGAACGGCGCCATCAGCAGAAGGAGCAGCGCCGGAAGGAGCGAGAGGAGGAACGCCGCCGCCGGGAGGGGCCGCATCCCGTCGGCCTGCCGGAGCAGCTCGTCAGGTCCCACCCTCGCGGCCTTCGCGGCCTCCGCTCGCGCCTCGTTCCGGGGTGCTGCGCTCGTCGGCATCGGCTGCGGCCAAGGGATCGTACCCTGCTCCGGGCCGGAGGAACGACCGAGGGCGACGATGGAACCAGTCGACGATAATCGCCCGAATGTCCGCCGCTCCTGAAGGAGGACCCCGACGTCTGACGTTCGACGGCCCCCTGGTCATCATCGGAGCTGGTCCCGCCGGCCTGACCGCCGCCTGGGAGCAGATGAGACACGGGGGCGCCGTGACCGTCCTCGAGAGGGATGCCGTCGTCGGCGGGATCGCCCGGACCGTCGTCCACGCTGGGTTCCGCTTCGACATCGGCGGACACCGCTTCTTCACGAAGGTCAAGGAAGTGGAGGACCTCTGGCACGAGGTGCTCACGGACGACTTCATCCGGGTTCCCCGCGAGTCGCGGATCCTCTACCGGTCGAAGCTCTTCTCGTATCCCCTCAAGCCCATCGAAGCGTTTCTCGGGCTCGGCCCCATCGAGAGCTTCCGCTGCTTCGCCTCGTTCCTGTCGGCCCTCCTCTTTCCCCGCCTGCCCGAGGATGACTTCGAGACCTGGGTCTCGAACCGCTTCGGTCGGCGCCTGTTCGAGATCTTCTTCAAGACCTACACCGAGAAGGTGTGGGGGGTCCCATGCACTCACATCAAGGCGGAGTGGGCGGCCCAGCGCATCCGCGGTCTCTCCCTCTGGAAGGCCGTCCTGCACTCCGTGAGGAAGGACCCGTCGATCAGGACGCTGATTGACGCTTTCGACTACCCGCGCCTCGGGCCCGGTCAGATGTGGGAGGCCTTTCAGCGGAACCTCGAGGTCCGGGGCGCGAGCGTCCTCCTCGAGCGCCCCGTCGGGAGGGTCTCGTGGGGGCCGGGCCGAGGCGTCATGGCGGTGGAGACACGCGGGCCGCACGGTGTCGAGCTTCACGAGGGCGCCGCTTTCATCTCCTCGATGGCGATCTCTGATCTCGTCGCTTCGCTGGACCCGCCGCCTCCCCGGGAGGTCGTGGAAGCGGCCG
>JACRCS010001030.1 GCA_016218905.1 Deltaproteobacteria bacterium | reverse complement strand
ACCCAGGAGATAGTCCCCGACCCGGCGGTGCCTCTGTGAGGGACGGATGCCCGCCTGCTCCATGGCCCACGTGAGCACCTTGGCCATCGGGCGGTCGACGTTCTTGGAGGGGAGTTGACCGGATGTCTGGGGGCCGGCGAGGGCGTGGAGGATCCCGAGCCGTGGCGCCTTCCCAGCGGAGGCGTCCCGGTCCCGTAGGTAGACGCCCTGCTTCGCGAGTCCGGTGAGGTGGCTCACCTGATCGACGGGGGAACAGAAGACGAGGGGCTGGAGGAAGGGAACCCTCGTTTTCTTGCAGGCCGGCTGTCGCTGCAGGAGCGCCGCGAGGCGCTTTGCCTTCTTGTTCGCCCGCAGGAGAGGGCTGTCCTCCGTGTGGCGCTTGCCCTCGAAGGTCCAGCTCCACGTGCCAGCGTCGCCGTCAATCGCTCCAGGCCGGTTCTTGATCTCGGTCAAGAAGAACCCCTTGGGCGTGAGGACGAGCAGATCCACTTCGTTGATCGACCCGTCGTCCGCGATGAACTCGAACGTAGCCCAGGCGCGGAAAGGGTCGCGGTCCGGCAGTCCCTGCCGGATGTACTCCAGCGCGTCCCTCTCCCATGGGAACTGCGACTCGGTGATCGCCGTCCAACGGTCGGGTGACATCGCCATGGGCGGGAACCTCCAGGAAGGGTCGCAGTCGAAGTTAAGCGATTGGAACTGAGGCGGTGGGCTCACTTGACCCGGGCAGGACGGATCCCATCCAGGAGCACCTTTCACGAGACACACCGAGCGCTTCCCGCGCGCGGCCGCACTATAGGACAAACGGGCAGGCACGGGAATGCCGACCTTGTGCGCCTATACTGCCCGCCAGCGCTGACCTCTACGCTGTCCGTCGACGAGAGACCTGTGCCCGTGGAGTTGGAGGGCTCCTGATCGGACTCCTGAACTCAGCTAGAGCGGCTAATCACTCGGCCGGCCTGGAGAAGGTTGACTGACGCATCATTTCTCCCAGCAGGGGTTACTGGAAACCATGAGCAGCGCACTTTAGAAGAACGAAGAAGCGGCTCTTCGGGAAACGAAAGGGGAGATCGCCCACCGTTTTCGGCTGGTGAGCACGAGGCTCTTCGGCTCGAAGGCGCGAGGAACTTCCGAAGCGGAATCTGACATAGACGTGCTCTCCGCCCGTGACGGCCCGGGTCACCCCCCCGGGCTCCTTTCGAGGACCGCCCTGCGCTTGGACGCCCGGGACCGCGGGTGGAGACGCTGGGCGAGTGACATGAGCCCCTCCGGCAGGAAGAGGACGATGCCGATGAAGGCGATGCCGAAGATCAGAACGTTCACCTGTCCCAGGCTGAGCGCGAAGAGCTCCTTCAGGAGGACGTAGCAGAGAGCCCCCACGACCGGCCCGAAGACCGTGCCCGCGCCGCCGATGAAGACGATGAGCACCGGGTCGAAGGACCACCCGAGCTCGAAGGGGGCGTAGTAGTAGAAGCTCACGTTGTAGAAGGCGAAGAGGCCGCCGGCGAGCCCGGCGAGAAACGTACTCATCCCCGCGGCAATGATCTTGCACCGGACCACGTTGATCCCGACGGCCAGCGCCGCCTCCTCGTCTTCCCTCACGCACCGCATGGCCAGCCCGAGCTTCGAGTGCGCGAGGAAGTAGACGAGCTCGGTCGTGAGGAACGCCACCGTCAGGGCGATGAGGCAGCGGGGGATCGCGCTGTACCCGGAGAGGAGGTCGGGCGGCAGGAAGTCGACCCCGGGGAAGGTGCTCTGGACCGTGATGAGGGCGATCATGGCGAGCCCGAGGGTGCCGATCGCGAAGTAGTGGGCCCGCAGCCGCAAGGCGGCGCCGCCGATGATGCAGGCGAGGACCAGCGCAGCGACGCCCCCCCCTCCGAGGGCGAGGTAGATCGAGTGCCCGCTCGTCCAGAGATAGCGGCAGACGAACGCGCCCGTTCCGAAGAAGGCGGCCAGTCCCAGGTTCACCTGCCCGCAGTAGCCGCCGAGGATGTTCCAGCTCTGCGAGAGGATCACATAGAGGCAGAGGACGAAGATCAGGTTGAGCGAGTACTCGCCCAGCCGGGCGGAGCCGAGCACGGCTCCGGCCAGGACGAGACCGAGGAGTGCGCCCCCGTGCCCCGCGACGGCTTTGAACTTCATGTCGACCTCCCGAAGAGCCCTTGGGGTCGCACCATCAGCACCAGAACGAAGAGCACGAGGCCGATGACCTCCCGGTACGTGGTCCCGCCGAACAAGACTCCCACCGCTTCCGCCAGTCCCAGCGCGAGCCCCCCCAGCATGACCCCGTTGACGCTCCCCACCCCGCCGAGGACGATCACGACGAGGGCCTTGTTCGTCAGCTCGAACGAGATCGAGGGGTTGAAGCTCGCCAGCGCGACCACGGCGCCCGGCGCGACGGCGAGGGCGGTGCCGATCCCGAAGGAGAGGAGGTACGTCTTGGCGACGTCAATCCCCTGCATGGCGGCGGCCTCGTGGTCCAGGGAGGCCGCCCGGATGGCCTTGCCGAAGTAGGTGCGGTTCAAGAAGAGGTCGAGCGCGACCGTCACGACGACGACGAGCGCCAGGGTTCCGAGGCCGACGTACGGAAGCCGGATGCCGAGGATCTCGACGACGGAGCCCGAGTACGTCGTCGCCACCGCCCGCTCGTCCGCGGTGAAGAGCAGGATGACCAGGTTCGTGAGGATCAGCAGCATGCCGAAGGAGACGAGGAGCGAGTTCCTCACCTTCGCCGGCTCGGGATACCGGGAGAGGCGGTGGTAGATGGCCTTGTAGAGGCCGAGCCCCAGACCGAAGAACGCCGGCCCGAGCAGCAGCACCGAGAGGAAGGGGTCGAGGTGGAGCCCCCGAAAGGCCCAGAGGGAGGCGTACGCCGCGATCATGATGATCGCGCCGTGGGCGACGTTGAGGAAGCTCATGACCCCGAAGACGAGCGAAAGCCCGAGACCGACGAGCCCGTAGAGCGCTCCGTTCACGAGACCGTAGACGAGAATCTGGAGGTACGTCAGCATCGGGTCACCCCAGGGCCAGGTAGGCGGACTTCACTTGCTCGTTGTCGAGTAGTTCGGAGGCGGCTCCTGCGAGGACGATCCGTCCGTTCTCCAGGACGTACCCCCGCTGCGCCGTCTGGAGCGCGAGGTTCACGTTCTGTTCGACGAAGAGGATGGTCAGCCGCCTGGAGGCATTGATCTCCCAGAGGGTCTCGTAGATCCGCTCCACCGCCACCGGCGCGAGGCCGAGCGAGAGCTCGTCGACGAGGAGCAGCCTCGGCTGGCTCATGAGCGCGCGGGCGATCGCCAGCATCTGCTGCTCGCCGCCGCTCAAGGTGCCGGCCGTCTGCTT
>JACRCS010001029.1 GCA_016218905.1 Deltaproteobacteria bacterium | reverse complement strand
GCAGCTCCTCGGCCGAGACGTCGACGAGGTGGAGCGTGAGCGGTCCGTCGACGTCGAGACGGCGGACGAGGAAGTCGACGCCCCTCCAGGCCTCCTCGAGCGTTCGGAAGCCGCGGTCCCCGAGGATCGCCCGCATCAGCTCGGTCGGGCCGTCGAGGCCGGCGTCAGCGACGGGAGTCTCCTCCTGCGGTGCCCCGTCGAGGATCCGGTCGAGGAGCCCGGCGGCGGGGCGGCTCGTCGCGCGCCGTCGCGCCTCGGCGGCGGCGGCGTCCTTGAGCGCTCCGAACCTCGCGACCCGGGCGAAGAGCGTGTCGGGGAGGAAGTCGTCCAGCTCCCGCAAGCGAAGGACGTCACCGTCGCGCAGCCTCACTTGCGGCTCGAGACGGGCGATCGTCGCGTCGAGCGAGTCGAGGTCGACGCGATGGGTCTTCCTCTCGCCGAGAGGCGTTCCCGTCTCGACGAGGCCGCGCGCGGCCCGGCCGGAGAAGTCGGCGGCGAGGAGGATGCGAAAGGGGGTGTCGTCCTCGGCCTTCGCGGGGCGGGGCTCGGACTCGGCCTCGAGACGGACGTCGATCGCACCGAAAGAGAACGGCTTCGACATCGGGGGCGACCTCCTCGACGGTTTGTGGGGTCGAGTATAGGCGTGGAGGAGATAAACTGGCGCCCCCGTAGCAAGGAGGCCCCGTTGATCCGCTTCCTGAAGAAGGTGGGTCGGCAGCTCCCGGTCCTCAGGGACATCCACCGCTACATCCTGGCTCTCGAGGCCGAGCGCGAGGAGCTTCGCAAGACGGTCGCGGCGCAGCGTGGCGAGGTCGCCGAGGCGCGCGAGACCATGCGGAAGCTCTGGGTCCCGCCCGGTCATCTCCACTCCCCCATCCCCGACCTCGACGACATCAGACGCCGCGAGAGCGAGCTCTTCGGAAAGCCCCCCGAGGAGCTCCCTGGTCTCGACACCCTCGTGGAAGAGCAGCTGACGATCGTCCGTGAGATGAAGCGATGGGGTGCCGAGCCTCCCTTTCCCCCGGAGGCCGACGGCCGGCGGAGCTCCGCGGACGATCCCGCGTACGGCTGGGGCGACGTGGCGCTCCTCCACGCATTCCTCCGCAAGCTGCGGCCGAGGCGCGTCGTCTGCGCGGGCGCGGGACCGTTCGTCCCCGCGCTCCTCGACCTGAATGAGCACGTCTTCGGCCGGACGATCTCGATTACGGTGGTCGACCCCGACGCCGAGCGTCTCCGCCCGCTCCTGAAGCCAGAGGAAGCGGAGAAGGTCCGACTCGTGCCCGCCCGGGTCCACGAGGTGCCGTTCGACACCTTCACGTCCCTCGCCCCGGGAGACGTGCTCCTCCTCGAGACGAGCCACGTCTCCAGGACCGGCAGCGACCTGAACCACCTTCTCTTCCGGGTGATGCCGAGGCTGAAGGGGGGAATTCACGTCCATCCCAACGGGCTCTTCTGGCCGTTCGAGTACCCGAGCGCCTGGGTGGCCGAGGGGCGGGCGTGGAACGAGGCCTACCTCTGGCGCGCGTTCCTCCTCAACAGCTCGACCTGGGAGATCGCCGTCTTCGCGAGCTTCCTGGAGACCGCCCACCGCGGGGCGATCCTCAAGGAGCTGCCGCAGTGGCAGCGCAGCCGGGGCGGGGGGCTCTGGATCCGGCGGAAGAGCTGAGAGGGAACCGGCGGAGGCCGGTCCGCGACACAGCTATGGAGCTAACGGGCTAAGGGGCTAAGGGGCCAAGGGGCAGTGGGGTATGGGGCGAGCGGCCACGCGCCCCCGTAGCCACGCCGTTCCGACGCTACGCCTCCTCGAGAAGCTCCGGGTCCTGCGCCTTGACGAGCTCGACGAGCTTGTCGCGGAAGGCGTCCTTGAGGTCCGAGATATCCGAGACCTTCACGAACTCCTCGAACTCCTCGCTCCCCGAGATCTCCGTCGTCTCGATGATGACCTCGTCGTCCGGGCGATAGGTCGACACCGCCGTCGTGATGCAGGTGATCGGCAGGCTCCCGAACTCGGGCCGGCGCTCGACGACGACCGGGAAGCGGAGCGAGGCGAGCATGTCCTTGATGCCGGGCTGCCGCGTGAAGACGTGCTCGACGAGGAGGAAGTGAACGACGAACCTCCTCAGCTGCTCCTCGGTCCGGTTTCGGTCGGCCAGGACGCGCTTGAGCTCGTCGAGGCCGTAGTCGCGGTAGTTGACGACCCACTTCAGCGGCGACGTGATCTTGACGGTCTTGCTCTCCCGGTCTCCTCGCGCGGTGTAGGAGTACTCGACCGGCTGCATCTCGAGCGATGCGCTCATCACCTCGAACGGCGACTTCAGCTCCTTCGGGATGTTGTAGGGCTTGCTCCCCGCGACCTCGGCGAAGTCGGCCGCCAGGTCCTTGAAGGCTCTGTCGGCGCCCTTGACGAGGTCCTTGCCGTGCCCCTGCACGTGCTCGCCGAACATGACCCGTGGCCGGAGCAGCGGTTCGACCGTGATCAGCGTACCGCGCAGGTCGGTGCGGAGCATCTCGGCGAGGGAGCGGGTCAGTTTCCGTAGGGCGATGAACTTCCTGGTGCTGATCGTCGGCATTCGAGTCCCCTCTCCCGGCTCGTTGGACCGTGCCGGGGCGTCCCCGAGGAGTGTATTGCGCAAGTCTGGAGCCGATTCGGCGGCCCGTCAAACCCCAAGCGGCGCAAGCGCCTCGCGGAGGCGCCGTCGCCGGGGGGCCGCGAGGAGCGGCCGGATCTGCCTGATGATCTCAGGCCGAAGGACTCCGGAGCGGGGGATGGAAGGGCGCTGTCATCCTCCGGCGCGCCTCGTGCGTCTAAGAGGGCGGGAGGGAAGGATGGCAGAACGGTTCCCGGCGGCGATTCGGTGGTGTGGGTGCGCGGCCGTCCTCCTCCTCGCCCTTCGGGCGATGGGGGAGGAGCGTCTCGTCCTGCCGGGTGTCGCGCGCGCGAACGGGGCCTTCGGCAGCCGCTTCGTCTCGACGGCCTGGCTTCACAACCCGTCGGACTCGCAGCTCGCGATCGACCTCGCGCTCGTCGCGGCGACGGGGCCGGCCGGGACGGCACGCCTCGTTCTCGAGCCCCGGCAGACCCGCCGCCTGGTCGACCCGGTCGCCTCCCTCTTCGGCCTCGACTCGGCGGCGGGGACCCTCACCGCTCGGGCCGATCGGGCGTTCCTGCTCCGGGGCGTGACGGCCAACGTCGCGAATCCGCGGGGCACCTATGGACTGGCCCTTCCGGCCCTTCGCGAGGCCGAGGCGCTGAGACCGGGCGAGACGGGGATCGTGCCGTGGCTCACTCACACGGCTGCCGCCGGAACCGGCTTCCGGACGAACGTGGCGG
>JACRCS010001028.1 GCA_016218905.1 Deltaproteobacteria bacterium | reverse complement strand
GACCCCGGTCGCCGTGACGACGTTGACGACGCCGGGCGGGAGCCCCGCCCTCCTGCAGAGCTCGCCGATGGCGAGGCCGGTCTGCGCCGTTACGGACGCGGGTTTCAGGACCACGGTGTTGCCCGCCGCGAGACAGGCCGCAAGCTCGACCATCGGGATCCCGAACGGGAAGTTCCAGGGCGTGATGACCGCGATGACGCCGAGGGGCTCGTAGCGGACCGAGGCCGCCTTGTGGGCGAAGAGAATCTGCTCGTAATCGACCGGCTTCTCGGCGAGCAGCTCCTCCGTGAACCGGGAGAGGTACCGCAGTGCGTCCGCCGCCGGGACGAGGTCGAGCGCTCGTGCCTCGGCGACGGGCTTGCCCTGCTCGAGCGCGATGAGCCGCGAGAGCTCGTCGTGGGATTTCCGGACCGCTTCGAGGAGGTTCGCCAGGTGCCTCTGGCGCTCCTTCGGGCTTCGCGCGCCCCAGTGGAGGAACGCCTTCCTCGCGGCCGCGACGGCAGCGTCGATCTCCTCCGGCCCGGCCCGCTGGATCTCGGCCAGCCTCTCTCCCGTCGCCGGGTTGCGGGTGAAGAACGTCTTCCCCGTGGTGACGTCGAGGCCGTCGATGATCGGCCCGGACGGCAGGGAGAGGCCCCTCTTCAAATCATCGCCCCTCGCGTGATCGTCTCGACGTGCTTGCGGTAGAAGGCCACGAGGTTCTGGACGTATTCGGTGAAGTGCGGGCAGGACACGCCGAACTGCGCGAGGTCCGCAGCCGCCTGCGTGTTGTCGTACAGGACCGGGTGGTCGAAGTACTCCACGGTCAACGCGGGCATTCCGAAGTAGTCCTGAACCGGCTTCGGCGAGAAGAGGAGCTTGGCGAGGACTGTCGGCACCGGGACGTAGAGGAAGTGCTTGCCGATCGCCTTCGCGAAGAGCTCCTCGATCTCGTAGGCGGTGAGAGGGCTCGGGTCGGTCAGGTGATAGGTCTTCCCGACCGCGCCCTCCCAGCTCGAGAGCCGTGCGATCGCCTCAAGGACGTAGTCCACCGGGACGAGATTCACCGGTGCGGTGCCGGTCCCCACCTTCACGAACACGCCGGGCGACGGAAGCTGGCGCATCGCGTTCAGGGCGAAGTAGGGGCCGTCGAACTTCGCCGTCTCGCCGGTCCGCGAGTCGCCGACGACGATTGCCGGACGGTACGTCGTCGCCGGAAGCGCGCTCGCCTTCACCGCCTCCTCCGCGAGGAACTTCGTCTCCTCGTAGTAGTTCTTGAACGACTGCCCGACGTCGAGGTCCGTCTCGCGGTAGACGCCGACCGCGGTACCGGAGACGTACGCCGTCGAGACGTAGTCGAAGCGGTTCAGGTGGGGACACTCCTCGAGGAAGCCGAGGACGTTCCGCGTCCCCTCGACGTTGATCCGCATCCCGACCTCGCGCTTCACGGCCAGGTCGTAGACGGCCGCGAGGTGGTAGCAGCCCGTCAGCTTCTGGTGCAGGACGCGAGCCTCGGTCTCCCCGATTCCGAGACCGGGGGCGGTGATGTCTCCCGTGACGAGCTCGATCCGCCCTTTCGTCCCGGGGTGCGACTCGGCGAGCTGCGCGACGGACGTCCGCGCCAGGTCGAGGAACTTCTCCTGCACGAGGCAGTGGAAAACGGTGCCGGGCTTCAGCTCCAGGAGCCTCGGGATGAGCCGGGCGCCGATGAAGCCCGGGAAGCCGGTGAAGAGGACGACGTGGGAAGCGGCGGGGGTCGAACGCGCTTTTCTCGTGGCCATCTCGTGCCTCTCTCCCGGGGAGTCTAGAGCGATTTCTGCATCGCGGCGTCGGTTCGGAGCCGCTCCCGGAACGCCTCGCAGGCCCGGAGCATCTCCGGGGGGCGGGCACACTCCGTCCCATCGAGAGAGAGGAGTGGAGCGGCCGTCGTCAGCGAGCCGAGGAGCAGGGCGCCGGAGAGGAGCTCCTCCCGTTCGAGGCGTCTTCGCTCCCCAGCCCCCTCTAGGAACGCCTCGGCGGTCACCGAGGGGAGCCCGCCCGGCCCGAGGCCGGCGAGGCGGCCGCCGTTCCAGGCGACGAGGCCGGTCGAAGCCCCCTCCACGTAGAGGCCCCTGTCCCGGAAGAGGGCCTCGTCGCCGCCGGAACGGCGGGCGTACCGCTGGGCGGCGACGGCCCCGAAGTAGCTCGTGGACTTGAAGCCGGGAGAGTCGCGCCGGAGCCATTCCGGGGCGGTCACCGCCCGTGAACCCGCCCTGCGCGCAAGGGTCGTCGGCGGGATCGCCCGAAGCGAAGCGTCGAGCCTCCACGAAGACGGGGAGTCGACGTCGTGCCCGACGGCGATCCAGGTGAGGCGCAAGGCCCTCTCCTCGTCGCCCCCGGCGATCCCGGCGAGGGCGGCGCGGGCTGCCGCTTCGAGCGTTCCGTGCGAGGGGGCCGGCAGGCCGAGCGTGTCGAGCGTCGCGAGGAGTCTCCGCGCGTGCGGCGCCCAGAGGATCGCCCGGCGGCCCAGGAGGAGAAGCGTCTCGAAGAAACCGAAGCCGCGCTCCACGGCGGGAGCGTCGAAGGGGACGACGTCGGGGCTCATAGCACCTCGCTATCTCTCGCTATCTCTCGCTATCTCTCGCCATCTCTCGCTATCTCTCGCCATCTCCCGCCGCCGCGGCGAGCGCCCGGAAGAACTCTCGGGACTTCGTCTCGGACTCCTCCCACTCGAGGAGGGGCTCCGAGTCCCAGACGATCCCGCCGCCGGCATGG
>JACRCS010001046.1 GCA_016218905.1 Deltaproteobacteria bacterium | reverse complement strand
GGCCTTGCGGCCGAGATCGTGGTCTGGAGACCACTCCCACAAGATCCCTGAACCCTGGGCAGTCCTCCGGCCTGTGGGAGCGGCCTCAAGGCCGCGATGGTTTTGCCTGGATCGGCCTTGCGGCCGAGATCGTGGTATGGAGACCACTCCCACAAGATCCCTGAACCCTGGGCAGTCCTCCGGCCTGTGGGAGCGGCCTCATGGCCGCGATGGTTTTGCCTGGATCGGCCTTGCGGCCGAGATCGTGGTCTGGAGACCGCTCCCACAGGATCCCTGAACCCTGGGCAGTCCTTCGGGCTGTGGGAGCGGCCTCCCGGCTTCGCCGGGCATAGCCGGCTTCGCCGGGCATAGCCGGCTCCGCCAGGCGGCGCCTGGCCGCGATGGTCCGGTCGTTACTTGACGAGCTGGAACCGGACCACCTCGCCCTTCTGCCACGAGTCGGCGCCCGGCAGAAGCTGCGGGGCGGCGATCGAGGTCCTCGCCTTCTTCTTGGCCTCGGTGGAGACGCCGACCTTGCGGTCGCGCTCGGTGATGAGGGCGGGCTTCGCCTGGCCGTCGGCCGTGAAGGCCATCATCAGCTCCGGCACCCCGACCGGGACCTTGTCCTTCTCCGATTGCCAGGTGTGCCAGGTCTTGCCGTAGGTGGAGATGAGCTTCTCCATGAGGGCCTTCTCCGCCTTCTCCGCCATGCCGGGAGAGACGAGCTGGCCCGACTTCACCTCGTAACTGTGGCTGTGCCAGAGCTTGCGCTCCTCGTCGGGGAACGTGGCGAAGAGCTTCGCGCTCACGACGTACTCGATCCCGACCAGGTGCGCGTCCTTCCCCTTCCCGTCGAAGAGGGCGCACTGGATGAGGTCGTCGTTCACCGGGCCGCACCAGTGGTGGATCTCCATCTGGGCGTCCATGTTGCCGCTGTGGAAGTGGAAGGCGTCGAGGTAGACGCCGAGCGCCTTCAGCGGCGCTGCGACGCCGTAGTGCTCCTTCTCGCTTTTGGCCTTCTTCTCGGCCGCGGCTGCTTCTCCGGCGGCCAGGAGGAAGGGGAGGCACGCCAGGGCGAGAAGCGAGGGGGCGAGCGTGAGAGTTCTGCGAAGCATGGAACCTCCTTTCGGTTCGAGGTGCGGATGCGTGGACCTTCTTAGCCCAAGGGCCGGAAACGGCAAGGCGAGGCCGTCACCGGTCTTGCACCGGACCGGACGCTGGCCCCTTGAGGCGGAAGAGCAGGCGGAGCAGGCTGCGCGTCCGCTCGCTGAAGAGCTTCTCGGCGAAGTAGGCACCGGCCGCGCGCTTTGAGATCTCGGAGAGCGTCGGGTAGACGTGGATCGCGGGGGCTTCCGAGCGTGTCAAGGGGGGGACCCTCTCTTGCCTGCCCTTGACAGCGCAGATCGAGGATGGGTAGCTTCGAGTCTGTTCTCCTGCTGAACGCGGGCGAGAGGTCACCATGGAGAAGAAGCTTACGATGGTTTACTGGAAGGGCGCCAAATTCTGGCTCGGTAAGTTGATCGAATATCCCGAAATCATGACCCAGGGCGAGACCCTCGAGGAACTGGAAGAGAACTTGCGGGATGCCTACGTCATGATGGTCATGGAAGACGTCCCCGAAGGTTACAAGACAAAAGAAATCTCCGTATGAAGCGCAGTGAACTCGTCCGGCAACTTACGGACGGGGGTTGCGTGCTCCAACGGCACGGGTCTCGGCACGACATCTACTTGAGTCCTGCCAACGGAAAGAAGCATCCTGTGCCGCGCCACACGGAAATCGACGATACGCTGGCGAGGCACCTCAAGAGGCAGCTTGGGCTCGAACGGTAAGAGAACCGAGCCGAGCGGGCGCCCCCACGCAAAACCCGAAGCCATCCCGCTCCACGTGCTCGGCTCGGACGGGGACGACGGGCTCGCCTTCGAGCTCAACTCGCTCGAGGAGATGACGCGGGCCGCGCGTGCCGGGTACCCCCACCGGCACAGCTTCTACCAGGTGCTCTACCTGACCGCGGGGGCGGGCTGTCACGTCATCGACTTCGTCCCGGATCCGGTGACGCCGCCGTGCCTCTACTTCGTCTCGCCGGGCCAGGTCCACTTCTGGGAGCTGGAGGAACCAACGGCCGGGAAGGTGCTCCGCTTCGCCCCGGAGTTCCTCCTCTTCGCCTCGGCCGGCGAGAGTCCCCTCGACCACCTGGCGTTCTTCCATACGACCGGCGAGCCGCCGCGCCTCTCTCTGGAGGCGGGCGACGCCGCCCTCTTCTCGGAGCTGATCGGCGGGCTCGAGGAGGAGTACCTCCACGCCGCCTTCGGGCGCACGTCGGTGCTGAGAGCGTACCTGCACGTCCTCCTCGTCCAGATCCAGCGGCGCTGGCGGACCCGGACCCAAGCCGTGGAGGACCGCGCCTCGTCCCTCGTCCGGCGCTTCAAGAAGATGCTGTCGGAGCGCGTCCTCGTCGACCGGACGGTCTCCGCCTACGCCGAAGCGCTCGGCCTCAGCGCCGGGCACCTGAGCGACACCGTCAAGGCGGTGACGCAGCGCACCGCCGGCGCCCTCATCCGGGAAGAGGTCACGACCGAGGCGAAGCGACTCCTGGCGCACAGCGACCTCTCCGTCGCCGAGATCGCGTATCGGCTCCACTTCGAGGATCCCTCCTACTTCGGCCGGTTCTTCCGGCGGGAGTCGGGAGCGAGCCCCGGCGGCTTTCGAAACTCGTTCCGGGAAAAGTACCAGACATACCGGTAAGCGTCTCTGCGCTTGGCCGCGCCCTCTGGCATAATGGCAGCTCTCGGGAACTCCAGGGGTGTCTTCCCTTCACGTGAGGTACGAGATGAGCGTTGCCTTGCCCGGCTTTACCCCGTACGACCCCGCCGACGCGGCACAGTACCAGAAGTACCGCTGGTGGCCCGGGCTGACGCTCGGCGATCTGCTCGACAAGGCGGCCGACATCTACCCCGACCGGGAGGCCTTCGTCGACGGCCGCAGCCGGCTCACCTACGGCGAGGCGCGGGAGCAGGTCAACCGCCTCGCCCTGGGGCTCTTGCGCCTGGGCATCCAGCCCCTCGAGCGGATTCTCGTCCAGCTCCCCAACTGGAACGAGTTCGTCCTCTCCTACTTCGCTCTTCAGAAGATCGGTGCGATCCCCGTGCTGCTCCTCGACCGCCACCGGCAGCACGAGATCGGGCACCTCGTGGGCCTCGCCGGCGCCACGGGCTGGATCGTGGCGGAGTCTCACCGGAACGTCGACTACCTCCCCATCGTCGCCGACGTCAAAGGGGCCCATCCGGGGCTCCGGCACGTGATCCTGGCGCGAGGCAGTGCCGGGGCGTATCCGAGCCTCTCGGGGCTCACCGTCGAGGAAGAGATCTCCGCGGCCGACCGGGCCGCCCTCGCCGGGCGCCGGCCGGACCCCGCGCAGGTGGGCCACATGGCTCCGACGGGAGGCACCACAGGGCTTCCGAAGCTCGTCCCGCGCACCCACGAGAGCCTCGTCTGCGGCTCGGAGTACGCCGCGCGGGCGTGGGACTACGACGGCCGGGACACGTGCCTGCTGGCGGGTCCGATGGGGCACGACCTGACGTTCACGAAGGGACTCCTCGGGGGCCTGTTCACGTACGCGCGGCTGGTCCTCCTCGATTCCACGGACCTGGGCGACGTCTGCAGGACCATCGAGCGGGAGCGCGTCACCGCGATCGTCTGGGTCCCGACGCTGGCCAACCGCCTCATCCACTACGAGGACCGCGGCCGCTACGACCTCAGCTCGCTCGAGAAGATGCACTCGGGCGGCGGAGCGAGCCTGCCTGACCTCATCCGCTCCGTCCGGGAGAAGCTCGGCTGCACCTACTACAACGGCTACGGGGGGACCGAGGGGCAGACGACGATCAGCCGCCGGAGCGATGACCTGGAGACCGTCTGCAACACCGTCGGGAAACCGACCTGCCCCTACGATCGGTACCGGGTGATCGACCAGGACGGACGCGAGCTCCCGGTCGGCAGCTCCGGCGAGCTCGTCATCAAAGGGCCCGGAGTCTTCACCGGTTACTACGGGAACCCCCAGGAGAACGCCCTCGCCTTCACGAGGGATGGCTTCTTCCGGACGGGCGACCTGGCCCGCATCGACGAGCGGGGCTACGTGACCCTCACGGGAAGGGCAAAGGAGATGATCAACCGCGGCGGCGAGAGCATCAGCGCCGTCGAGATCGAGCGCCTCATCAGCGATCACCCGGAGGTCGTCTCGGTGGCGGTCGTGCCGATGCCCGATCCCGACCTGGGGGAGAGGGTCTGCGCCTACGTCCAGACCACGCCCGGAGCGGCACTCACCTTTACCGACGTGATCGCCTTCCTGAGGGGCCGCAAGGCCGCCGTCCTCCACCTGCCGGAGCGCATCGAGTTCGTGAACGAGCTCCCCCAGACGAAAACCGGCAAGATAGACAAGGCGACGCTCAAAGACGACATCGCGCGAAAGCTCGGAAAGTGACAAGCGTAGGGTGGGCACGGCCCACCGTCGGAAAGGTCTCGGTGGGCTGTGCCCACCCTACAAGGAGATAGAGAAACCATGGCTCCAAGTCCGTCGATCCGTACCCTCCGCCTGACCGTCAACGGGACGGTCCACGAGCTCACGGCCGGGGACCCGCCGGCCCAGGTCGAGCCGAGCCACACGCTCGCGCACACCCTGCGGGAGACCCTGGGGCTCACCGGGACGAAGGTCTCCTGCGACCGGGGGGCCTGCGGCTGCTGCACGGTCCTGGTTGACGGCCGGGCCATGCTCTCCTGCATGATGCTGACGGTGGAGTGCGACGGTCTGGCGATCACGACCGTCGAGGGGCTCGCCGACCCCATCACGGGTGAGCTCGACCCGCTCCAGCAGAGCTTCATCGACCACACGGCCTTCCAGTGCGGCTTCTGCACGCCGGGCATCCTGATGAGCGCCAAGGATCTCCTCCTCCGGAACCCGTCCCCCACGGAGGAGGAGATGAAGGAGGCGCTCTCGGGCAACTACTGCCGCTGTATCGCCCACTATCACGTCCTCGAGGCGGTAAAGGACGCGGCCGAGAAGGGGAGGGCGGCGCCATGACGAAGCCCTACCGCTACATCGGGAAGTCCACGCCCCGGAAGGACGCGCGGGACCTCGTCACCGGCCGGACGGCGTTCCTCGGAGACCTCAAGATCCCGAACATGCTCTACGGGCGCGTCCTCCGGAGTCCCCACGCCCACGCCGTGATCCGGCGCATCGACAAGAGCCGGGCCGAAGCCCTTCCGGGCGTCGAGGCCGTGCTGACTCACGAGGACGTGCCGGACTGGAGGGGCGGCACCCCCCGGTACGTCCGGGTGCTCGACCGCAAGGTCCGGTACGTGGGGGACAGCGTCGCCCTCGTGGCCGCCCGCAGCGAGGAGATCGCCGAGAAGGCGCTCGGGCTGATCGAGGTCGAATACGAGGTGCTGCCGGCCGTCTTCGACATGGAGCAGGCCCTCAAGCCGGGGGCGCCGGAGCTCTACGCCGAGGCTCCCGGCAACGAGGTGAAGGGCGGCACGCTCTTCTTCGGCCCCAAGTGCCTCAAGGACGTGGTCCTCGGCGACGTGGAGGAGGGCCTGCGCCAGGCCGACGTCGTCGTGGAGGGCACCTGCGGCTTTCAGAACCTCCCGAACCCGCTCCCGCCGGAGGCTCCCGGCGCGGTGGCGTTCTGGGAAGAGCCGAACCGCGTCACCATCTGGGGCTCCAGCCAGGGCCCGTATCAGGACAAGGTGATCCTCTACTACTCCTTCGGGCGGAACGTCGACGTGCGGTTCATCGGCGGCCCCTGCGGCGGGAGCTACGGCTCCAAGTTCATGTCCATCCAGATGATCCTCCAGGCGACCGCCCTGAGCCGGGCCACCGGACGGCCGGTCCGGATCCGCCTCACGAAGGAGGAGCACCTGGCGGCGTTCACGGTGCGGATGGAGTCGAAGATCCACGCGCGGGTGGGGATGCGCAAGGACGGCTCGGTGACGGCGGTCGCGGGCGAGTGGTTGATCGGTACCGGGGCTTACTCCATGACGACGCAGGCCCAGGTCGCAGTCGGCGCCGGCGAGGTGCAGCTCGTCGTCCGTTCGCCCAACTGGGACCTCCGGTCGAAGATCGTCTGCTCCAACCGGAATCCCTCCGGCATCGTTCGGGGTTTCGGCGGCCAGGAGCTCAAGTGCGCGCTCCTGCCGCTCCTCTCCCTCGCCATGGAGAAGCTCGACCTCGACCCCGTGGAGTTCTTCAAGAAGAACTACGTGAAGCCCGGCCAGGGCTACTTCTGGCGCGACGGGGAGTGGTACGACTACCGGGGAGTGGATTACTCGAAAGCGATGGAAGAGGGAGCCCGGGCCTTCGGGTGGAGCGAGAAGTGGAAGGGTTGGCTGAAGCCGTCGTCGATCCAGGGTATGAAGCGCACGGGCGTGGGCGTGGGCGTTCACGGCAACGTCGATATCGGCGAGAGCGTCTCCGAAGCGTACGTGCGCCTCGATCCCCAGGGCACCGTCACGCTCTACTCGCCCGCCACGGAGCACGGGACCGGCCAGCCGAGCAACCTGTGCAAGATGGTGGCGGAGGTGCTCCAGGTCCCCCTCGAGCGCGTATCGCAGACGCCCGCCGACACCACCGTCACGCCCTACGACTTCGGGCCGGTCGGCTCCCGCGGCACCTACGCCATGGGAAGCGCGGCCATCAAGGCCGCCGAGGACGCGCGCAAGCGACTCCTGGAGGTCGCGGCCCCGGTCCTCGACGAAGCTCCGGAGGACCTGGATACCGAGGACGGCTTCGTCTTCTCGACGAAGGTCCCGGGGAAGCGGCTCCCGTGGGCCAAGATCCTCAACTTCGAGCACACGGTGATCGGCCAGGGCCGCTTCGATCCGGACTTCACGCTCACGAACTGCATGATGACGTTCGTCGAGGTGGAGGTGGACACCGAGACGGGGAAGGTCGACCTCCTGCGCGTCGTGAACGCGACGGACGCGGGGCAGATCATCGACCCGCCGGGCCTCGCCAACCAGCTCAACGGCTGCCTGGGCTCCGCCGGAATCGACAGCGCCCTCTTCGAGGAGACGGTCCTCGACCGGTCCACCGGGCGCGTGCTCAACGCCAACATGGTCGACTACAAGTGGCGCACCTTCTCCGAGCTGCCGCCGATTAAGAACGTCGTCCTGGAGACGCCGATCCCGAGCCACCGGTTTCACGCGGTCGGAGTCGGCGAAGTCGCCACCGCACCCGGGCCCACGGCGGTCCTGCTGGCCGTCTCGAACGCCATCGGGGTGCGGCTCACCGAGTACCCGGTCACGCCCGAGCGAATCCTCCGGGCGCTGGGGAAGACGAAGGAGCCCGAGAAGGGCAGGGGTGCGGCATGAGCTCGTTTCGGCACGTCAACGCGCGCACCGTCGAGGAGGCCTGCGCACTCCTGGAAGCCCACGGCCCCAAGGCCCGGCTGAACGCCGGCGGGACGGACCTCTTGGGAGCGGTGAGGGACGGCATCGTCCTGGAGCCGCCGGAGCTCCTCGTGAATCTGAAGACCATTCCGGGTCTCGACGGCATCCGGGATGAGGGCGGCGGGCTCGTCCTCGGGGCGCTGACGCGGCTCTCGCGGCTCCAGGAGGCCCCGGTCGTCCGGGAGAAGTACCTGCTCGTTGCAGAGGCCGCCCGGAGCGTCGGGACCCCGCAACTGCGGAACATGGGCACCCTCGGCGGGAACCTCTGCCAGGAGGTGCGCTGCTGGTACTACCGCTACCCGAACCACGTGGGGGGGGCGATCTCCTGCCTCCGGAAGGGGAAGGGTCCCTGTCTCGCTGTGAAGGGCGACAGCCGCTACCACGCGATCCTGGGCGGAAAGGGATGCTTCGCGGCGTCGCCGTCCGATCTGGCGACCGCGCTGGTGGCCCTGGACGCGGTGCTGCGGGTGAGGGGAAGCGGAGGGGAGAGGGAGATCCCGCTGCGCGACTTCTACACGCCGCTCGGCACCGTGCTCGCACCGGCCGAGGTCGTCACCGAGGTGCGGATCCCGGCCCTCGCCGCCGGGGCGCGGCAGACGTTCCTCAAGTTCACCGTCCGAAAGCCCGTGGACTTCGCCCTCGTGAGCGTCGCGGCCGTCCTGCGGGCGGAAGGCGGGGTCTGCGCGGAGGCCCGGCTCGCGCTCGGGGCCGTCTCGCCCGTGCCGGTGCGCGCGGTAGCGGCCGAGGAGGCGCTCGTCGGCAAGCCTCTCGACGAGGCGAGCGCCGAGCTCGCCGCGGCAGCGGCCGTGGCGAAGGCGAGGCCTCTCGCCCAGAGCGCCTACAAGGTCGAGATCACGAAGGCCCTGGTGAAGCGCGCGGTTTGGTCGGAAGCTGAGGGCCCCTGCGCCCAGAGCCTCCCCGAGGGAGTCGCGCAAGGAGGGGACGTGTGCGCCGGCAGCCGTGGCTGATTGACGATGCGGAGGAGGGGCGAAGCGTAGGGTGGGCACTGCCCACCAGCCCGACCCCGTCCTGGACGGAAAGACCTGTCTCTCGCAGAGGCGCAGAGGACGCAGAGAAAGACAAAAGCCCCGATCTTGTTTTTCTCTGCGGGCTCTGTGCCTCTAGGGAGCGAAGCGAACGGGCGAGAGACAGGGTCTTGCCTCCTTGCCTGGGCCATGCGGCCGGGACTGAACCCCGAGAACCGACAACCGAAAACTGAGAACCGAGAACAGGAAACCGGAGACGCGTGAGCGGTCTCCGGTTTCGATTCAACCGCCCCGCGCGCCCGGACGATGAATGTCTCGTCCCCATCTGCCGGAACGGAGGAGACCTCCATGGCCCGCGCGCTCCCCTCAGACCCCCTCGCGAAGCAGGTCCTGGTTGCCCTCGTCGAAAAGCTCGCGCTACCGGGTGAGTTGAGACAGCGCGCATTGCGCCTCTCGGCCGCCGCCGAAGCGGACGAGGAGCCCGACCACGTGGAGGACGCGATCGATGCCCTCGCGGGGGTCATCCTGGAAGCCCGCGGCCGGATCGAAGCCGACATGCGCGCCGCGGGCCGGTTCCTGCTCGACCTGGAGGAAGACCACCGGGAGCTCGCCCGGAAGGCCGAGGCGCTCGCCGGGGAGGTCCGGGACGGCTTCGGTTCGAGAGAGGCGTTCGACGAGGCGATGCGGGCGGAGGCGGAAGGGATGCGCCTCACGGCCGACGAGGTCCTGGACCGCGCCTCCTCGGTGAAGAGAGCGATCGACGTCGGCGTCGTGGGCATCTTCGGCACCCTGGAAGCGCAGGAAGAGGAGGAGCGGCGCCGGCGGGCCGTGGTGGAGAAGGGCCTGACGGACCTGCTCGGGGAGATCTCCTCCCTCGAAGGGGCGATCCGGAACCAGGCCGGGGAGTTGAGGGCGGCCGCGACCGCGACCTTCGCCGACGAGCTCACCGGTTGCCCCAACCGGCTGGCATACCAGGAGCGGGTTGCGGCGGAGCACGCGGGGCACCGCAAGCGAGGCACTCCCCTCTGCCTCCTGTGCCTGGGACTCGACGGCCTGGCGGAGACGAACGCGGCCTTCGGGCACGCCGCCGGCGACCAGGTGATCCGGGTGATCGCAAAGATCGCCGCAAAGGCCGTGGAGCCGGCAGGTTCCCTGAGCCGCCACGGCGGAGGCGAGTTCGTCGCCATCCTCCCCGGCGCCGAGCTTCCGGAGGCCCTCGCCCGCGGGGAGGAGATCCGGAAGGCCGTGGCGTGTTTTCGCTTCCTCTCCAAGGGCGAACGGATCCCCATCTCCCTCTCCGCCGGCGTGGCGGACTTCCGGAACGACGACCCTCCCGACGACGTCTTCCGGCGGGCCTATCGGGCCTTGAAGCTGGCTCGGGACCGGGGCGGGAACATCGTGGCTACGGATCGGAATCTGAAAGAGGGGTGACTGGCGGCAACTATACAGAGCGTCACAATTGTTTGCGCATCTGCACCTGAGCGTAGGGTGGGGCGTTCCGCCGCAGGCGGGTTGCCCCACGCGTGGGCGAACCTCGCTGCGCGAGAACCGCCCACCCTACGGCAATCCGGTACGCGCAACTATTTACGACGTCGTGTATAGCTGGAGCGACGAGCTCGAGCGCCCGCAGCGGCGCCTTGGGCATGAGCAAGAGCCCGAGGAGCTCCTCGTCATCCTTCTTTGAAACGGCGTAGCCCCCCGCTTCCTTCCACCCATTCGTGCCATCCCATACAGGCCGCACCATTCGTGTCCCCTGTTCTGGACGCACCTGGGACAGGACTGCCTCGGCACAGAACTGCGCACCTGAACTGCCCAAACTGTATGGCAGAAAGTGGAAACGAAATTCGCAACCACGGGTTGGTTGCTTGACGTCTGTGAACAAACGGTGATCACTGCGAAACATGCACGAATGGCACCCCTCTTGCTTTCGTGGGCGGATTATCCGGGGGCCCAGCGCTTGCGACGCGGGCCCGCGTCCCTCCGGGCAGAACGGTAGGTTCGACCCGAAGGTTCTTTGCTCGAGGAGGGGCTTGCGTGCCGACCTTCGCTCCGCTGAGCAAGATCTGCCGTCCGAAGATCCGTACGGTCGTTGCGCGCGAGCGGCTCTTCCGGCGCCTCGACGAGAGGGCGGAGCGGCCCGTGGCGTGGGTCCACGGGCCGGGCGGTTCGGGCAAATCGACCCTCGTCGCCAGCTATCTCGACGCTCGCGGTTCCCCCTGCCTCTGGTACCAAGTTGACCAGAGGGATGCGGATCCGGCGTCTCTCTTCTACTACCTGAGCCTGGCAGCGCGCCAGGCTCGGCCCGACGGTCTCGAACCGCTGCCGCTTCTGACGCCCGAGTACCAGCTGGGCACCGGGGCCTTCGCGCGCTCTTTCTTCGAGCAGTTCTTCCGGCAGTTGCCGCCTTCCTCCCAGGTGGTCTTCGACGACTGCCACGAAGTCGGGGAGGCCCCTGGCTTTCACGAGACCCTGCTGGAAGGGCTCCTGGGAACTCCGGAAGGGATGCGAGTGATCCTCATCAGCCGCGCCGCTCCCCCCTCCGCTCTCGTCCGCTTGCGAGCGCGGCGCAAGATGGACGTTATCGGCTGGGACGACCTGCGCCTCACGCGGGATGAGACGGAAGCCATCGTCCAGCTCCATGACGGAAGGCCGCCAGGAGCTGAGGCAATCGACTCGCTGCACGAGAGGACCCAGGGGTGGGTAGCCGGGCTCGTGCTCCTGATGGAGGCAGGCAGAGGGGACCATTCGGCCGTTGACCCGATCCGGGCGGAACGGACGCCGGCAGAGGTATTCGACTTCTTTGCCTGGGAGGCGTTCAACAAGATGGACGGTCCAGTCCAGGACTTCCTCCTGCGGACCGCCCTGCTACCGACTCTCTCCGCCGACATGGCGGCCGAACTCACCGGCCATGCCGACGCCTCCCGGCTCCTGGCGGGATTGAGCCGCAACAACTACTTCACGGAAAGGCGCTCGGACGCGGAGGATAGCTACCGCTATCATCCTCTCTTTCGGGAGTTCCTTCTGAGGAGGGGGGAGGCGACCTATTCTCCGGAGGAGCTGGCGGCGGCCAAGCGGGAGGCGTCCCGGATCCTCCTGGAACACGGCCACGTCGAAGAAGCCGCGAGCCTCGCGGTTGAGTGCTCGGACTGGGACAGGCTGGCAGGCCTCATCGCCGAGAACGCTCAGCTTTTCGTAAGCCAGGGACGGAGCGAGACGGTGAGGAGATGGGTGGAGCACATGCCGCCCCGTCTCCTCGAACGTCTCCCCTATCTTCTCTTCTGGCTGGGGGTCTGCAACATGGCCCGGGACTTCTCGGAAGCCCGGCGTTGCTTCGAGCGGGCCCATGCCCTCTTCGAGCGTTACGAGGATGCGGCGGGTCTCTATCTCACATGGTCGGGCATCGTCGACTCCATCCTCTACGAGTGGAGCGACTTTTCGCGCTTCGACCGGTGGATCGAACGGCTCGACGCGCTGATGGAGCGGTATGCAGGGTTTCCCTTGCCGGAGATCGAGGGCAGGGTCGCCGGAAGCATGTTCGGCGCCCTCATGTTCCACTTGCCGCAAGACCGGCGGATCGATCTCTGGGCCGAGCGCGTTCTGGCTCTGACAAAGGCCTCCACGGATCCGACCCACCGCATTATGGCGGGCAATCAGCTCGCCTTGTACCACTTGTGGTGGACGGCCGATCACTCGAAGCTCGACCTGGTCATGGATCTCCTGCGGCCGCCGGACGAGGGGGCGGGTCTACCGCCTCTGGCGCGCATCATCTGGACTTGCCTGCGCGGCTTGCGGGAGTGGGCCCTGGGTTTCTGCGCCGAGGGCCAGGAGACGTTCGAAGAAGCGCTGCACATCGCCAACCAGAGCGGCGTCCACGTCTGGGACTTCATGCTCTACTTCCAGGGCATCGTTTCCTACCTCGGCGCGGGCGACTACCGGATGGGAAGGAAGTACCTCGAAGAGCTCGTTGCCCGGATCGACCGCACCCAACACCTGAACTTGGTGCACTACCACTACGTCGCGGCCTGGCAGGCGGCTCTCGTGGGCGAGACCGACCGCGCTGTCGCACACGTCGGCGCAGCGGCCGATGCCGTGGAGCACCTGGGCGGGCCGTTCTCGCGGGCCACGGTCCAGGCCGCCCTGGCCCAGGTCCAGTACCTATGCGGAAGGCGCGAGGAAGCGAGCGCCTCCCTGGACAGTGCCATCGAACTGACGCGCGAGATCCGGGCGTCGGTCCTCCTCTACCGCGACCTCATGGTCAAAGCGTACTTCGCCCTGGATTCCGGCGACGAGGCAGCGTGTCTCGACACACTGCGCGAAGCGCTCCCCATCGGGCGGGCCGGGCGGTACATGAACTTCTCCTGGTGGATGGCGCCGCTCATGACCCGGCTCTGCGTGAAGGCGCTGGAGGCGGGGATCGAGGCGGACTACGTTCGGGACCTCATCCGGCGGCGCAACCTCGTGCCCGATGAACCGCCCCTACACCTCGAGGACTGGCCGTGGCCGCTCCGGATCCGCACCCTTGGCGGCTTCGTCCTCGAGGTGGACGGCGAGCCCCTCGAGTTCTCCGGAAAGGTTCAGAAGAAGCCCCTGGAGCTGCTCAGGATGATTGTCGCGCTCGGAGGCAGCGAGGCCTCCGAGGCACGGATCACCGAGGCGCTCTGGCCCGACGCCGAGGGCGACACGGCCCGCCAGTCCTTCAAGGTGGCCCTGCACCGCCTGCGTCAGTTGATCCGCCATGAAAGGGCTGTCGTTTTCCGGGAAGGGCGCCTCAGTCTCGACCCTCGCGTCGTCTGGGTGGATGTGTGGGCCCTCGAGCGTGGCCTCCGTCGACTGGGAGCCGTGCGGGAGCACGAGGGAGCCGACGGGAACGGCAGCAAAGCCCAAGCTCTGGCCGAGAAGGCTCTAGCTCTCTATCGCGGACCGTTCCTCAAGGGCGATGAGGACAACCCTTGGGCAGTCTCTCTTCGGGAGCGCCTTCGCGGCCGCTTCCTGCGTCTGGTGGAGCAGCTCTCCGAGCGCTGGGAGCGAGCCGGAGACTGGCAGCGCGCCGCGGATTGCTGCCGGCGCGGCCTGGAGGCCGACGATCTGGCGGAGGGGCTCTACCGCCGCCTCATGCTCTGCCACCAAAAGGCCGGCCACCCCGCTGAAGCCCTGCGCGTCTACGAGCGCTGCCGTCGCGTTCTCCTGGGCGCCACGGGGCTTGAGCCGTCGGCCGAGACCAGGGAGCTCTTCGGCAGGCTTTCCGCGAGCGTTGCCGCCCCCTCCCAGCGCACCAGGTGATCGACCGTGGATAGAGCCGGCAAGCTCTTCCCCCCATATCTCGATGGAGCTCAACTCCGAAGGCAGCGTCTTCTCGGATACGTACGCCAGCAGGGAGGCGGCGGGAGAAGGGCACTGTTCATCGAGGCCCAGGCGGGACAGGGGAAGTCCGTCTTCGCCGCCCAGCTCGCCGAAGAGCTCGGCGTCGACTACTGCTGGTATCAGCTCGGCCCCGAAGACGGGGATACGCTTTCGTTCATCTCTTGCCTCCTGGCAGGTCTGACGGCGCGCATCCCAGGTTTCCGGGCGCCGTTGCTGGAGCGCATGCTCGTCTCCGGTGCGGTCTCCGCCGGCGATCA
Organism: Deltaproteobacteria bacterium; assembly: GCA_016218905.1. Next base: position 2,780 of record JACRCS010001046.1, on the reverse strand, counting down.
TCAGCGGCTCTGCTCCGTGCTGTTGTCGGATCTGAAGTCGTCCCTGACGAGGGATTTCCGGCTAGTCTTCGACGACGTGTACCTGCTCGACGGCTTTCCCGAGAGCCTGGCTTTCCTCCGGGGTCTCCTGGAGGGCGCACCGCCGCGGCTCCGTTTCATCCTCACCTCCCGCCATCCGATTGCACCCGTCGTCCGGGCGATGCTGCCCCCAGCCGATTCGTTCCTCGTCGACAACGCCACCCTGTCGTTCAACCGCCACGAGATCGCCGAGCTCTTCAACGGCGTCCTTCATATCCCGGTCTCCCAGCGGTCCGTTCAACTTCTTTACCGCGTCACCGAGGGTTGGGCCCTGGGACTGGTCCTCGCCGGCCAATCGCTGCCGGAGGGGGCCGAAGGCGGAGAGGACGGCCTCGCCCACGAGTTGGAGGCGGTCACCCGGGACAGCGTGCTGGGCTACTTCGTGGCGCAGATCTTCCCCCGCCTCCCCGTGGGCCGGCGGCGGAGCCTCCTCTCCCTCGCTCTGCTGGAAAGCATCCCCATCCGCCTAGCCGAAATGCTGGCGGAAGCGCCGGACGCCCGAGAGCTCCTTTCGGACCTGCACGGCCGCAACTTCTTCGTCCGGCCGCTGGACGGCGATCGTACGGAGTTCGTCTTCCACCACCTGTTTCGGGAGAGCCTGCGCGCCTTGGCGCTGCAGCGCCTGAGTCCGGAGGAGATCCGGAGCGTCCACTGCCGGGCAGCCCGCTGGTATCTGGAACACGAGCGCCCGCTCGAGGCCTTGGGGTGCTACTTCGACGCGGGGGAATTCGCCGCAGCCGACACGCTGCTCAAGGGCGTCGGCTTCGAACTGCAGGCGCACAATCGAATCGTGACGCTGCACCAGGCTCTGACCCGAATCCCGGAAGACGCCGTCCGGCAGTACGGCTGGCTCTCCTACTTCGCAGGCATCACTATCCTCAATGTCGATCCTCCGAAGGCGCTGTCCCATCTGGAAGAGGCCCGCGGCCGGTTCGTCCGGGCCGCCGACGACATGGGAGAGCTGTTCGCCCTCCTTCAGCTGGTCGCCTTTCATGCGGTGGTCGACGGCCGCTATCACCTCGGCTCGATGTACCTCGAGCGGGCTGCCGCGCTCTTCGAGGGTCAGTCGGGAAAGCTCGCGGCCCTCCATCGGGCCCGCGCCGCGAACGTCTTCCTGATGGGCTTCACCGTCATCCGCAACGATATCCGCCGGGCTGACGCCTACTTCGACGTGGGCCTGAAGATCGCCCAGGAGCTCGGGCTCAAGAACCTGGAGGCCGAAGCACGCCTGTGGCGCTGTTACCGGCATCTCTTCGCCGGAAGTCCGGCGCACGACGTGCTCGCGGAGATCGAGAAGGCCTACCCTCTCATTGCGTCGCCCCTGGTTGCGCCCCTCAACAAGGCGGCTCTCTATCTCGCCTTCGTGAACGCTCAGGTCAATCTCGGGGAACACGACGCCTTTACGTACCACCGTGTCCGCCTCCGGCGGCTCGTCGGAGAGGACCTCGTGGACCGGAGCGTCCTGAGAGCGTTCCTGAGGATGTGGGACGTCGACATCTCCCTCGCACGGGGCGACCGGGAGAGGGCGCGCGAGGTCCTCGGCCGCGCCCTGGCCGCCGACTTCACCGGAGGAGGCGCCCATCTGCGCAGCCAGTTCCTGCAGTACGACTCGCTGGTCCTGGCGGAAGAGGGGAGGGTGGCCGAGGCGTTGGCGGCTGTCGAGGAATCCCGCCGCCTGCGGGCCGAGACCGGCTCCCGCTACTTCGCGGCCGTGAACTCCCTGTTCACGGGCGCAGCCCTCGCACGCGCGGGAAAGGCGGACGAAGCGCTGGAGGCCTTCGGACAAGGCCTGCAGATCATGGACGACATGCGAGAGGCGTATGGCCGGGCGGGGCTCCATGCACACCGTGCCCGGCTGTGCCTGGAAACCGGTCAGTCCGAGCAGGCCCGCAAAGACATCGGCGAGTGCCTCGACCTGTTACACCGCAACCGCCACGCCTACTTCTACGGTTGGTCTCCCGAACTGATGGAGAGGATCCTCTCCGCGGCCGTTCGGGAAGGCATCCGACCGGCCTTCGCCAGGGAGCTCGCGAGGCGACGGCTCGGACTGGAAATCCTCCCGGACGGCTCCGTCCTTCCCCTATTGGAGATTACCAGCCTCGGCCTGCTGGAGATCCGGCTCGGACCGCGCGTGGTCTTGCGGGGAAGCAGCCTGACGCCGGCCCAGAGGCAGCTCCTTGCGGTACTCCTCTCCTCTCCCGGGCTCCAGTGCGGCCAGGAAGAGATCGCAGCGCTCCTGTGGCCGGAAAGCCCGGAGGAGAACGCACGGAAGAGCTTCGATGCCCTGCTCATCCGTCTGCGCAGAGCCTTCCAAGAGGCCTCGGGGGGCGAGATCGACGGCCGTCGCTATCTCTCCCTACGCAAGGGGGTGCTCGCCCTGGAGCATTGCCGGGTGGATGCGCTGGGCTTTCGGGCACGGGCGACGAAGGGGCTCGGCCATTTGCGCAGAAGGGAGTACTGGCAGGCGGACAACGCCTTTCGCTCTGCTTTCGCGCTTTGGGAGGGGGAGTTCCTGGCGGGAATGATCCTGCCCGACCCGGCCGAAACCCTCCGTCAGGAGCTGACGGTCCTCTACCTCGACTGCGCCCGCCGGTGGAGCGGGCTCCTGGCTTCGGACGGCCGCCAGGAGGAAGCCTGCCGGACCGCCGAAGCGGCCCTCCGCCTCGATCCCATCAACGAAGAGCTGGTGCGCATTCTGTACG
>JACRCS010001045.1 GCA_016218905.1 Deltaproteobacteria bacterium | reverse complement strand
CCGGTTCCTCGCGGTCAACGACGCGGCCGTGAGCCTTTACGGCTACACGAGGGAGGAGCTCCTCGCCAGGACGATCCGGAACCTCCGGCGAGAGGAGGATATCGCCGCCCTCGAGAAACACCTCAGCGTGCCGTTCACCGGCGTTCGGAGCTCAGGCCCCTGGCGCCACCGGCGAAAGGACGGTTCCGAGATCCTCGTCGAGATCGTCAGCCACGATGTCCCGTTCGAGGGGCGGCGAGGCCGGCTCGTCCTGGCGAACGACGTCACGGAGCGGCTGCGCACGGAGGAGAAGATCCGGGCCTTCTTCGACTCGGGGATGGCTGGAGCGATCTTCGGCGACGTCCACGGGAACGTCCTCGCCGGCAACGACGAGTTCCTCCGGATCGTCGGCTACCCGCGGGAGGACCTCGACGCGGGCCGCCTGCGGTGGACCGACCTCACGCCGCCCGAGTGGCTCCCTCGCGACGCCGAGGGGGTCGCCGAGGCGAAGGAACGGGGTGTCTGCACGCCCTACGAGAAGGAGTACGTGAGGAAAGACGGGACACGCGTCCCTGTGCTCGTGGGATACGCGCTCGTCGGAGAGGCCCGCGAGGAGTCAGTCGCTTTCATCCTCGACCAGACCGAGCGGAAGGCGGCCGAAGCGGAGATCCGCCGCCTGAACGCCGAGCTGGAAGAGCGGGTCGAACGCCGGACCCAGGAGCTGATGGCCAAGACGAAGGAGCTGGAGGGGTTCGCCTACTCCGTCTCTCACGACCTGAGGGCGCCGCTTCGGGCTATCGACGGCTTCTCGAAGATGATCGAGGAGGACCACGCGGCACACCTCGACGACGAGGGGCAGCGTCTTTTCGGCGTCGTTCGCGACAACGCCCGGCGAATGGGCCGGCTCATCGACGACCTCCTGGCGTTCTCACGGGCCGGACGGCACGACGTGCAGAGGAGCCGGGTCGACGTGGGGGCGCACGTCCGGGACGTTCTCCGGGAAGTCCTCCCGGAGGCGTAGCGGGAGCTCAGCGACGTGAAGGTCGGTGAGCTTCCGCCCGTCCAGGCGGACCCCGCCCTCCTCCGACAGGTCTTCGTCAACCTCCTCTCCAACGCCGTGAAGTTCTCCACGACGCGGCCGCGCCGGACGATCGAGGTCCTGGGACGCCGCGAGGCGGGACAGGTCGTCTACGAGGTCGCTGACAACGGCGTCGGTTTCGACATGCGCTACGCGGGAAAGCTCTTCGGAGTCTTCCAGCGGCTACACGGCCGGGAGTTCGAGGGAACGGGCGTCGGGCTCGCCCTCGTCGAGAGGATCGTCGCGCGGCACGGCGGGACGATCCGGGCCACGGCGGAGCTGGACCGCGGCGCCAGGTTTACGATCTCGTTTCCGGACGGAGGAGCCACGGCATGACGGTTCCAGGCAGCCCCGACATCCTCCTCGTGGACGACAACCCCGACGATGTCGAGCTGACGCTCCGGGCGTTCAAGCGGACCCGGCTCGCGAACACGTTCCACGTCGTAAGAGACGGGGTCGAGGCGCTCGACTTCTTCTTCGTGAAGCCCGGCACGGCCCGAACGGCCCTGCCCAGGCTCATCCTCCTCGACCTGAAGCTCCCGCGGGTCAGCGGCCTCGAGGTCCTCGCGCGAATCCGGGAGAACGAGCGGACGAGGAAGATCCCCGTCGTCGTCGTCACCTCCTCGAGGGAGGAGGCCGACATCCGGAGGGCCTACGAGCTCGGGGTGAACAGCTACATCGTCAAGCCAGTGGAGTTCGAGGAATTCGTCGCCGCGCTCGGCGAGGTGGGGCTCTACTGGCTGGTCCTGAACCAGCCCCCGGTGTGAGGACGTCCGAGGCGGAGCATTGGATCTCCTCGTCCCGAGCCCGAATCTCCGAAGGAGTCGAACGAGATGGCGGTAGGATGACAGCGTCGTCGAAGCCGGGCCGCGGATCGACGATCCCAGTCATCGTTCCTTGACCAGGAGGGACGAGGAGACCGAGACGAATGACGCGGACGCTCAGTCGATGGAAGACGATCCCGACATCGTCGAGCGGGGCCACGACCGGCTCGCGATCGACCGGACCGTGATCTGAGGCGAATATGTCGGAGCCCATACCGCACCCGGACGAACCGCTTCGAATCCTCTACCTCGAGGATGCCCCGGAGGACGCGGAGCTTGCGATTCGGGAGCTGAAGCACGCGGGGATCGTCCTGGAGTGGGTTCGCGTCGACACGGAGGCGGGCTTCCGCGAGGCCCTCGACTCCTTCTGCCCCGGCCTCGTTCTCGCCGACTTCTCGATCCCGGGGTGGAGCGGCCTGGCGGCCCTCCGGCTCGTGAGGGTCGAGCGTCCCGACCTGCCCTACATCGTCGTGACCGGGACTCTCGACGAGGAGACCGCTGCCGCCTGCATCAAGGCGGGGGCCGACGACTACATCCTCAAGGAGCGGCGCACGCGCCTCCCGCACGCGGTCGTCGCGGCGCGCAAGGCGTGGGGTACGCGCGTCGCGCAGCGGAAGGCGGAGGAGGAGCTGCGCCTGCGCAACTCCGCCCTCGAGGCGG
>JACRCS010001044.1 GCA_016218905.1 Deltaproteobacteria bacterium | reverse complement strand
GGGATCGATGATGCTCAAAGCTTCCTCCTCGCCTCTCCGAGGCCTAGAACTGCAACCCCGCTTCCCGAGCCGCCTCAGCGAGGGCCTTCAGCTTGCCGTGGTAGGGGTAGCCGTTTCGGTCGAAGACGACCTTCGTGATGTCCCTGGCCAGCGCCTTGCGTCCGATGGCGAGGCCGATGGACTTGGCGGCTTCGACGTTGCCGGTCTTCGTGAGCCCTTCTCTCGTGTCACGGCCCATGGTCGAAGCCGCGACCAGGGTCTGGCCGGTCGTGTCGTCGACGATCTGCGCGTAGATGTGTTTCGAGCTTTTGTACACGGTCAGGCGAGGGCGCTCGGGCGTGCCCCGAACCTTCTTCCGCACCCTCGCCTTGCGGGCCAAATGCCCGACCTTCTTCGCCTCAAGTCGTTCCACGGTGGTACTCCTTTTGGTACTCGGTTGCCGGTTCTCGGTCTTCGATAACCGATAACCGATAACCGAAAACTTACTTCGCTCCCGTCTTGCCTTCCTTGCGCGCGATGCGCTCGCCGACGTACCGGATCCCGGTGCCCTTGTACGGCTCGGGGGGTTTGAAGCCCCGGATCTCCGCCGCCACCTGCCCGACCTTCTGCCGGTCGATGCCCTTTACGGCGATGACCCGCTGGTCGCGCACTTCCACCTGCACGTCCTTCGGCACCGCGTAGTTGACCGGGTGCGAAAAACCGAGGCTGAGCGTCAGGGTCGAGCCCTGGAGGTTCGCCCGGTAGCCGATCCCCTGGATCTCGAGCTCCTTCTGGAACCCGGCCGACACGCCGACGACCATGTTCTGGACGAGGCTGCGGACCATGCCGTGGAGGGCGCGGTGCCGGCGATTGTCGCTCGGCCGCGTGATCTGTAGCTCGCTGTCGGCCGTCTCCAACCCGATCTCCGGGTGGACGTCCAGGCTGAGCTCGCCCTTGGGACCCTTCACGATCAACCGGGGCGCCTTGAAATCGATCTGCACCTTGGGGGGCAGCGCAATCGGCTTCTTGCCAACTCTAGACATCGGATCCCTCTCCTCTCAGGCGGCGAGAGCCTTACCAGATCGAACAGAGCACTTCGCCGCCGACGCCGAGCTCCCGAGCCTTCCGATCCGTCACCACGCCCTTGGAGGTGGAGAGAATCACGGTGCCGTACCCGCTGCGGGCCCGCGGGATCTCGTCCACGGCCGCGTACAGGCGCCGGCCCGGCTTGCTGATGCGCTCGACCCCGTCGATGACGCTCTCGCCCCGACTGTCGTACTTCAGCCGCGCCATCAGGATGCCCTGACGGCCGTCGTCCTTCTCCGAGACCTCCGCCAGGTATCCCTCTTCCAACAGCCGATCGAGGACGGCCCGGTTGATCTTCGAGCCGCGGATCTCGACCACGGCCTGGCGGGCCCGCACGCCGTTGCGGATTCGGGTGAGCATGTCGCCGATGGGATCGGTCACTGCCATGGGAAGCTCCTTAAATGCCTACCAGCTCGCCTTGATCACGCCGGGAAGCATACCCTGGTGGGCGAGCTTCCGGACGCAGATCCGGCAGAGGTCGAATTTCCGGAAATATGCCCGCGGCCTGCCGCAGACGTGGCACCGGTTCCGTACGCGGACCTGATACTTCGCGGGCTTCTTCTGCTTTTCCATCTTGGCTTTGGTCGCCACGTTTCGCCTCCCGTCGCCTAGCTGCGAAACGGCATGCCCATGCGGCGGAGGAGGTCCTTGCACTCCTCGTCCGTGCGAGCAGTCGTCGCGATGCACACGTTCATGCCTTTGACCTTCTCCACCTTCTCGAGGTCGACTTCCGGGAAGATGATGTGCTCCGTCACCCCGAGGGTGTAGTTCCCGCGGCCGTCGAAGCCCTTCCCGGAGATGCCCTTGAAGTCCCGAACGCGGGGCAGCGCGACGCTGATCATCCGGTCGAGGAACTCGTACATCCGTTGGCCGCGGAGGGTCACCTTGCACCCGACCGGCATGCCTTCCCGAAGGTGAAAGTTGGCGATGGACTTCTTCGCCCGGGTGATCACCGGCTTCTGTCCCGTGATGCGCCCCAGGTCATCCGCGATCTGGTCCATCAGCTTCGCGTTGTCCTTGGCGTCACCCGCGCCGACGTTGATCACCACCTTCTGGATCTTCGGTACCTCCATGATGTTCCGGTATCCGAAGGCCTTCATCATCTCCGGGACGATTTCCCGCGTGTATCGTTCTCTTAGCCTCGCCATCTCGAATCCTTCAGGCCGCCTTCCGGCCGACTTTACTGGTCGAGCACTTCGCCGCAGGACTTGCACATGCGGGCGCGCGTCCCGTCCTCGAGGAACTTCACGCCCAGCCGCCTCGGGCCATCGCACTTCTCGCAGACCTTGGCGATGTTGGAGATGTGCAGGGGCGCTTCCATCTCCACGATGCCGCCCTGGCTCGTCTGGTCGCCCTTCTTGTGGCGCTTGACGAGGTTCACCTTCTCGATGACCGCCAGGTTCCGCTCCCGGAGGATCCGGAGGACCTTGCCCCGCTTGCCCTTCTCGTTTCCGGCGATGACCTCGACGAGGTCGTTCTTCTTGAGCTTCTTCGTCGTACCCATCCGCGGCGCTCCTCCTGCCTACAGCACTTCCGGGGCCAGGGAGATGATCTTCATGAAGTTCTTGGCGCGGAGCTCCCTCGCCACGGGGCCGAAGACGCGGGTCCCGATCGGCTCGCCGTCCTTGTTGATGAGCACGGCGGCGTTGTCGTCGAAGCGGATGTAGGAGCCGTCCGGCCGCCTCACTTCCTTGGCGGTGCGCACGACCACGGCCTTCATCACGGAGCCCTTGGCCACCTTGCTATTCGGGATGGCTTCCTTCACGGAGACTGTGATGATGTCTCCGAGGCTCGCGTACTTGCGCTTCGAGCCTCCGACGATTCGAATGCAGTAGACCTGCTTCGCGCCGGAGTTGTCCGCGACATTGAGAATCGTTTCCTGCTGGATCATCGCTTTCTCCTGACCCGGCCCGGGAGCTTAGACCGCTCGCTCGAGGATCTCTTTGACGCGCCAGCGCTTGTCCTTGCTGAGCGGCCGGGTCTCCTCGATGAGGACCTTGTCCCCGGTGCGGCAGGCGTTCTCCTCGTCGTGGACTTTGTACTTTTTGGACCGGATGACGTATTTCTTGTAGGTCGGGTCCTTCTTGCGACCCTGGACGACGACCGTCACGGTCTTGTCCATCTTGTCGCTGGCGACGACGCCGATCCTGCGCTTCCGAAAGCCCCGCTTCTTCTCGGCCATCTCCATACCCTCAAGCCTTCTTCTGTTCCCGCTCGGTGAGGAGCGTCGCGATCCGCGCGATCTCCCGCCTCGCCTGGGAAAGCCTTGCGGTGTTCTCGAGCTGCCTCGTGGCGTGCTGGAACCGCAGGTTCAAGAGCTCCTGGCGAAGCTCTCCCTGTTTGCCGAGCAGTTCCTCGCTCGAGAGCTCCCGAAGCTCTTTAGTACTCATGGACGTCCTCTCTCATGATGATGCGCGTCTTGATCGGGAGCTTGTGCGCGGCCAGGCGCAGGGCCTCGCGCGCGAGATCGTCGGTGACGCCCTTCACCTCGTAGAGCACCTTGCCGGGCAGGACGACCGCCACCCACGCCTCGGGGGCTCCCTTCCCTTTTCCCATGCGGGTCTCGAGAGGCTTCTTCGTGACGGGCTTGTCGGGGAAGACCCGGATCCAGACGCGCCCGCCCCGCTTGATGTGGTGCGAGATCGCGATACGAGCCGCCTCGATCTGACGCGCCGTCAGCCAGGCGTCTTCCATGGCCTGGAGAGCGTAGTCGCCGAAGTTGACCTTCGAACCGCGGTAGGCCAGCCCGGTACGGCGGCCCTTCATCTGCTTGCGGTGCTTGGTGGACTTGGGCATCAACATGGTTACTTACCCCTTGTCAGTCTCGGACCTTCCGCATCGCCGAGGAGCTCACCCTTGAAGATGATCACCTTGACCCCGATGACGCCGTAGGTGGTGAAGCTCTCGGCGAAACCGTTGTCGACGTCCGCGCGCAGCGTGTGGAGCGGCACCCGGCCTTCACGGTACCACTCGGTCCGGGCGATTTCGGCGCCGGCCAGGCGGCCCGCGCAGTTGACCCGGATGCCCTCCGCGCCGAGCTTCATCGCGGAGGTGACCGCCCGCTTCATGGCCCGGCGGAAGCTCACGCGCCGTTTGAGCTGGGAAGCGATGTTCTCGGCTACGAGCTGGGCGTCGAGCTCGGGGCGCTTCACCTCTCGGACGTTGATGAAGACCTCGCGGTTCGTCCTCTCGCCGAGGACCTTGCGCAGCCGCTCGATCTCCACGCCCTTCTTGCCGATCACGATCCCGGGCCGGGCCGTGTGGATGTCCACCCGCACCTTGTTGGCGACCCGTTCGATCTCGATCGTGGAGACGCCGGCCTGATCGAGCTCCTTCTTCAGGAAGCCCCGCAGCTTCAGGTCCTCCTGGAGGGTCTTCGAGTAGTCCCGGGCGCCGTACCAGCGCGAGAGCCAGGGCTTGTTGATGCCGACGCGGAACCCGTACGGGTGAACCTTATGACCCAACTCCCACCTCCTGTTTCAGCTACCGCTCGGCCAGGACGACCGAAACGTGGCTGGTCCGCTTGCGGATTCGGAAAGCACGGCCCTGCGCGCGCGGCCGAAAGCGCTTGAGCGTCGGCCCCTCGTCGACGCGGATCTCCTTGAGCCAGAGCGTGTCGATATCCAGGCCGTGGTTGTTTTCCGCGTTGGCGATGGCGGACTCGATCAGCTTCTTCAACGGGGCACTGGCCGCCCGATGCGTGAACCGCAACGTGCTGACCGCTTGCGCCGCGCTCTTGCCGCGCACCAGATCCGCCACCAGGCGGACCTTGCGCGGGGACATCCTCAGCAGCCTCAGGCTGGCTCCTGCCTCCATGGTCATCCTCCGGCCGTGAGTGATTATCGCTTCTTGCCCTTGCCTTCGCCCTTCACGTGCGACCGGAAAGTCCGCGTGGGAGAGAACTCGCCCAGCTTGTGACCGACCATGTTCTCCGTCACAAAGACGGGAACGAAGGTCTTTCCGTTGTGCACCGCGAAGGTGAACCCGATGAACGCCGGCGTGATGGTCGACCGCCGCGACCAGGTCTTGATGACCCGCTTATCGCCGGTCTCCCGCGCCTTTGCCACCTTGTCCGCCAGGTGGTCGTCGACGAAGGGTCCCTTCTTGATGGATCGCGCCATGGAAAGCTCCTACTTGCTGCGCCGACGCACGATGTACTGGCTCGTGCGCTTATTGGTACGCGTCTTCTTGCCCTTCGTGGGCACGCCCCACGGAGTTACCGGGTGGCGTCCGCCCGAAGTGCGGCCCTCGCCCCCGCCGTGCGGGTGATCGATCGGGTTCATGGCCACGCCGCGCACGTGGGGCCGAATCCCGAGCCAGCGGGTCTTCCCCGCCTTGCCGAAGCTCAGGTTCTCGTGCTCCTCGTTGCCGATCTGGCCGACGGTGGCGTAGCAGGCCATCTGGACCTTCCGGACTTCTCCGGAGGGCAGCCGGAGCGCGGCGTACTCGCCTTCCTTGGCCATGAGCTGCGCGTAGGTCCCCGCGCTTCGGGCCATCTGACCGCCCTTCCCGGGCTTCATCTCGACGTTGTGGACGAGCGTGCCGAGCGGAATCTGGCCGAGGGGCAGGGCATTTCCGGGGCGGATCTCGACGTCCGGCCCCGCCATCACCCGGTCGCCCACCTTGAGCTCCTTGGGCGAGAGGATGTAGCGCTTCTCCCCGTCGAGGTACGTAAGGAGCGCGATCCGAGCGCTCCGGTTGGGATCGTACTGGATCGAGGAGACCTTCGCGGGCACGCCGCGCTTGTCTCGCTTGAAGTCGATCACCCGGTACCGCCGCCGGTGCCCTCCGCCGATGTGACGGCTCGTGACCCGGCCTCGGCTGTTGCGCCCGCCGGTCTTCCGAAGCGGCTCCAACAGGCTCTTCTCGGGCTCGCTCGCCGTGATCTCCTCGAACTTGGAGACCGTCATGAAGCGCCGGCCGGCCGAGGTTGGGCGAAAACGTTTGATGGCCATATAACCTCCAATCATTAGCTATTAGCAGATCGCTGTTGGCGGTTTTCGGTTCTCGGTTTTCGGTTGTCGGCTCTCACTCCTGATAACTGATAACCGATGACCGATCACGCCGGAAACTAATAGCTAACCGCTGTTCCTAGACTCCTTCAAAAAACTCGATCCGGTCGCCTTCCTTCAACGTCACGTACGCCTTCTTCCAGTTGCGCTTTCGGCCGGCGAACTTGCCCATGCGGGCGTTCTTTCCCCGGACAATGGCGGTACGGACGCCCTCGACGGTGACCGAGAAGATCTTCTCCACCGCCATCCGAACTTCCGCCTTGGTGGCGACCCGGTCGACTTCGAAGACGACCACGTTCGCCTGCTCCCGCAGGAGGGTCCCCTTCTCCGTGATGAGCGGGCGCTTCAGGACGTCGTAGTAGCTCCTGGACACGGCTTAGAACCCTCCTTCGAGCTTCTCCGCGGCGCTGCGGAGAAACACGAGCTTCTCGTGGCGGAGGATGTCGTATACGTTGAGCCCTTCCACCCGGAGCACCTTCACCCAGGGGATGTTCCGGGCCGACTTCTCCATCACCTCGTCCTTGGCGGGGATAACGACGAGCGCGCTCTCCACGCCGAGGCTCTTCAGGGCCGAAGCGAGGGCCTTCGTCTTGATCCCGGGGAGTTCGAGGGAGTCGAGCACCACGAGCTCGCCGTCTCTCGCCTTCGCGGCCAGGGCCGAACAGAGGGCCGCCCGCCGCTTCTTCTTGGGCATGGAGTAGGCGTAGCTCCGCGGGGTGGGCCCGAAGGCCGTCCCCCCGCCCCGCCAGACGGGAGAGCGGCTCGAGCCGGAGCGGGCGCGGCCGGTGCCCTTCTGGCGCCACGGCTTCTTGCCTCCGCCCCTCACCTCGCTGCGGCCCTTCACGTCGTGGGTGCCCTGCCGGCGGTTGGCCAGCTGCATCCGCACGACCTCCCACAGGAGGCCCTCGTTCACCTCTCCGCCAAAAACCGGATCGCTCAGGTCGATGGTACCGACCTCTTCCTTCGCGGTGTTCAAAACCGGTGCTTTCATGCTCACTCCTGATCCCGCGCCCGGGTCTCGCCTACTTCACGGCGTTTCGCAGGACGATCGCCCCGTTCTTGGCGCCGGGGACGGCTCCCCGCAGCAGGATGATGTTCTTGTCCAGGTCCACGTCCACCACCTGGAGGTTCTGAACCGTCACGCGCTGGTCGCCCATGTGGCCGGGGAGCTTCTTGCCCTTGAAGACCCGCCCGGGCTGCTCGTGGGCGCTGATGGCGCCCGGCGCGCGGTGGAACATCGAACCGTGACTGCCTCTGCCGCCTCCGAAGCCGTGGCGCTTCATCACGCCCTGGAAGCCCTTGCCCTTGCTGATGCCGATGACGTCCACCCGATCCCCGGGCTTGAAGATGTCGGCACGAATGACCTGACCGACTTCGTACTGGTCCGCGTCTTCGACCCGGATCTCCTTGAGCAGCCGGGTGGGCGTGGCGTCCGCCTTCTTGAAGTGTCCCAGCGTGGGCTTGTTGAGCCGGTGGGGCTTTACGTCGCCGAACCCGAGCTGGATGGCGTCGTATCCGTCCACCGCTTTGGTCTTCTTCTGCACGATGGTGCAAGGCCCGGCCTGAACAACGGTAACCGGGATCAGATCTTCGCCGCCGATGAAGACCTGTGTCATCCCGAGCTTCGTTCCAATGATTCCTTTGGCCATCGGCGCTCCCTTACCTTCCTCGCGTCGCTCTCGGGCGCACGCCCATCCTTCTTAGAGCTTGATCTCTACGTCCACGCCGGCAGACAGATCCAACTTCATGAGCGCGTCGATAGTCTGCTGCGTGGGATCCAGGATGTCGAGAAGCCGCTTGTGAGTGCGAATCTCGAAGTGCTCCCGCGATTTCTTGTCGATGTGGGGCGACCGCAACACACAGTACCGATTGATCTCGGTGGGCAGTGGAATGGGCCCCGAAACTCGAGCTCCCGTCCGCTTGGCTGCGTCGAGGATCTCCGTCACCGACTGGTCCAGGAGCTTGTGGTCGTAAGCCTTGAGGCGAATACGGATTTTGTCGCTCGTCATCTCGCGCTCCCGCACTTACTCCATGACCTGGGTGACGACGCCGGCACCCACGGTCCGGCCGC
>JACRCS010001037.1 GCA_016218905.1 Deltaproteobacteria bacterium | reverse complement strand
GGCCATCCCGAGGACGATGGCTCCGATCACGATCGCGAGCGCCACGTTCTGGTCCTCCTCCATCTCCTTCTTGAGCGAGAAGGGGAGGAGCTTCGGGAGGATCAGGAAGAAGAGCCCGAAGACCCCGATCCCTATGGCCGAGAAGACGAGCGCCGAGATCACCTGCTGCCCGTGGAGCTGCCACCAGTTCATCACTTTCCTCCCGTCCAGAAGCTGTAAGCCCGGAATCCGGTCGCGCTTCGCGCCCCGGCCGCGACGACGCCCTTTTTCGCGTTGCTGGGGAGCTCCCACCCGGCGAAGCCGGCCCAGGCATAGGCCGTCAGGAGGAGAGCGCCGAAGACCTGGAATCCGCGTTTCAGCATGTCAGCCTCACTCGTCGTCGTCCGAGCCGCCCTCGCCCGCCCCGGTACCTCCGGCATAGTCGCTCTCGGCCCAGCGCCGGCTCTCGAAGCGGACCTTCGAGATCGCGAGGCCGATCGGGCCGAAGAGGAGGAAGAGGAGGACGAGCATCAGGTGCGCCAGCCGGGGCACGCCGCTCCGGATGCGGATGTCGTAGTACGGGGGCGCCTTCCCCGTCTCGACCTCGGGCTCGAGGCGGAGGACGTAGCGGCCGGCGGGGACACGGCCAACGTAGACGGTGCGCGAGCGGGAGCCCTCGCTCCAGCTCTCGCCGCCGTCGACGCCGTGGTAGTAGTCGGATTGCAGGCCGAAGCCGTAGGCCTGGCCCGAGGCCTCCTCGAGGAGGACGGCGCCGACGAAGACCCAGCTGTTGTCGGTCGGGGCGTCGATCCGCGCCTCGACGTTCCCGGAGTGCGGGATCTCGAACGGCTCGGTCACGACCGTGAGCGCCTCGGAGGCCGCGTCGGGGGAGAGCGTCGGGTCGCTCGCGCCGATCGAGAGGTCGTGCCGCATCTGGTAGACGACCTTCCGGTCGGCCTTGATGTTGAAGAAGACGAAGAGAAAGAGGGCGATCCCGGCGAGGAGACCCATCGTCCGGAGGAACCCGCGAGACGAATCGGCGAGCGGCCAGGGCTGGTTCGAGCCGACCCCTTCGGGTGCCGGCAGGGGCACTTTCAGGGCGAACCCCTTCTCGACCTCCTCCTTCGGGACGTAGGTCCCTTCCGACCACGTGACCTCGTTCGCGTACTTCTCTTCCGAGAGGATCCGCGGGGCCGCGACGAAGTCGGAGACGGAGGTCTCTTCCCCCTTCTTCACTTCCCAGTAGAACTCGCCGAGGACCGCCTCGACCCGGGCCGTCGTCGCCTGGAAGTGGCGGTAGCGCGTTCCGCGCCAGACGGCGAGGCGCGGCGCTGTCGAAACCTCGCCTGCGGCAATTGGCTCCACGAGCGTCCAGTGCCCGTTCGACTCGACGAGCCAGTGGTAGGCCTCCGACTTCGTCTCCTTGAGGAGGTACTCGCGCCAGGTGTAGGAGACGCCGTCGACGGTGCAGGCCTTCAGGATCGCGCCGAGGATCGCGTAGGGGCGGCCCCGGAGCGTCCCCTCGCCGCCGAGCGGAAGGAGCGGCTTGAACGGCACTTTCTGGAGCCGCGCGAGGACCTCGAACTTCTCCGCCGAGGCGCCTTCCTGGGGCGTCGCGAGGACCGACCCGCAGTAGGTGCAGGCGACGCGAACGGAGTTCGCCGGGTCCTTCAGCTGGAGGCCCGCGCCGCAGGCGGGGCAGTTGAGCGAGGAGGCGCGCGCGGCGACCTTTCGCTGCGACCAGCCCTCGAGCCCCTCGACACCCAGCTCCTCCAGCTGGACCTGCCTCCCGACGAAGAAGGCGTCGACCCCCGGGTCGTCGCCGTAGTCGAGAGTCGCGAGGCTCCCGTCGGCGCCGGAGAGGTCGGCGTACATGAAGACGGATCCGGGAACGGCGGCGAACGGGAGATCTCCCTCCGCCGAGGCATAGAGCGCCTGTCGCCGGTCCGTAACCGTGAACAGGCCATAGGCCCCGAACGACAGGCGCTGGCCCGGCGCGATCTGCGTGAAGTCAGGAGCGGGAGGGTTCGAGGGGGGCGGCAGGGGCCGCATCACCCAGAAGCCTCCCTGCGCTTCCGCAAGCCAGGCGTAGCGGCCGTCCTCGAACGAGACGTGCCACTCGTCCCACGTCCCCTCGCCGGTGGAGAGCTGAAGTCGCCCGACGATACGGAACGGCTTCAGCCCCTGAGTCTTCGGCTTACCCGTCGTCCCGACCCGGAAGGGCGAGGAGGTTGGGACGAGCTCGGCGACCGTTCCGAGCGACTCGAGCCTCGCCCCTTTTCTCGACACGGCGGACCGACACTGGGGGCAGACGGTGACGACCGACGAGCCGGCGCGGAAGAGGACCTCGCCTCCGCACGAGGGGCAGTTTGCGGCGCGGGAGCTCACGTTGCGGAAGGATAGAACAGCCCCGCCGGGACGGGGCCATTTCCCGGGAGCGCCCTGCTAGACGGGGAGCCGGACGCGGAAGCAGGCGCCGCGGCCCGGCGGGCTCTCGAGCGTGACCTCGCCCCCCATCGCCTCCGTCAGCGTCTTCACGATGGAGAGTCCGAGCCCCGTCGACGACTCGCCCCCGGTCGGGCGGGCGGAGAGCCGGGCGACCTTCGCGAAGAGGCGCGCCCGGTCGGCCTCGGTCACGCCGGGACCCTCG
>JACRCS010001036.1 GCA_016218905.1 Deltaproteobacteria bacterium | reverse complement strand
GCGGCGCAGCGCTCGCGCAGCAGGACCGCCTTCTCGCCCGAACGCACGGAGCCGAACCCGTGGCAGAAAACGAAAGCGACGTCGGCGCGGGCGCGGCCGAGATCGAAGTCGTAGGCGAGCGCGACGTCCGGCGCGGGATGATGGAGCACGCCAGCGGCGATTTCCAGGCGTCCATGGACGCGACGGTAGTCGTCGCCGACTCGACGAAGGTCCTCCGGCAGGCCGAGGGAGAGGAGGTCCAGAGGACCATCCAGGAGATCTCGGTGGGCCAGAGGATCTCCGCCTTCGGGACCCTCTCCGGCACGACCGGAACGTACACCCTGGACGCTTCAGAGGGCCTCGTGAGGCTCCTCGTCTCGGAAGCTGAGGGGCTGGTCTCCGAATTGCCCCCCGGCGAGCTGACCCTGGACCTGCAGCAACTCGGCGGCACTTCGATCGATCGGCTGGACTTCGGCGGGACCGGGTCGACTCCTACGGCCTACCGCGTGGACCTCGGCGGGCTCTCCGTCTCGGGGCTCTCGGTGGGAGCGCCGGTGGTGGTCCGAGGCTTCGTCGCGCCCTTCGGCGCCGCGCCGCCGGACTTCGAGGCGGTCTCCGTCTCCTGGTAGGCTCCGGCCGGAGGCCGGTCTTCACAGATCATCGAGCCGCCGCCGCGGGATGGCGAACTTCTCCATGCGGTAGAGGAGGACGTGGCGGGGAACCCGGAGGAGCTGGGCGGCGCGGCTCTGGTTCCAGGCGGCCCGCCTGAGGGCCTCCAGGATGAGGGCTTTCTCGGCGTCCTCCAGCCCCACCCCCTCGGGCGGAAAGAAGAACGAGAAGCCCCCTCCCTGCGCAGAACCCGCCTCTGCCGGGTTTCGGATCTTCTCGGGGAGGTCCTCGAGAGCGATCGTGTCGCTCTCCCGGAGGATCAGGAGCCGCTCGATCGTGTTCTCGAGCTCGCGCACGTTCCCCTTCCACGGGTCTCGGCGCAGGGCGGCCATCGCTTCCCTCGACACCTTCACGGCCTCCCCAGCGGAGGACCCCTTCAGGAAGTGGGCGACGAGGAGGGGGATGTCGTCGGGGCGCTCCCGGAGGCTCGGCATCTGGATCGGAACGACCGCGAGGCGGTAGTAGAGGTCCTGCCGAAACCGGCCCTCCTCGATCGCGTGCTCGAGATCCCGATTCGTGGCGGCTACGATCCGGGCGTCGACGCGGATCACTTCGTTCGACCCGACGGGCGTGACCTCCCTCTCCTGGAGGGCCCGCAGGATCTTCGCCTGGAGGTCGACCGAGAGCTCACCGATCTCATCCAGGAAGAGCGTCCCGCCCTGCGCCTCTTCGAACTTCCCCTTCTTGTCCCGCACGGCTCCGGTGAAGGCGCCCTTCCGGTGCCCGAAGAGGTCGCTCTCCAGGAGCTCCTTGGGGATGGCGGCACAGTTGATCGCGACGAAGGGCCTCCCCGCGCGGGAGCTGCGGTAGTGGATGGCGCGCGCCACGAGCTCCTTTCCGGTCCCGCTCTCCCCGGTGACGAGCACCGACGCGTCCGAATCCGCCACCTTCTCGATCAGCCGGAAGACCGCCTGCATCTCGGGGGAATCCCCGACGATGTTGTCGAAGCCGAACTTGCGGCTCACCTCCTTCCGCAACCGGACGTTTTCCGCCTCCAGCGTTTGGAACCGAAGGGCCTTGCGGATGGTGAGCTTCAGCTCGTCGCGGTTGAAGGGCTTCGTCACGTACTCGGCGGCGCCGGCTTTCATGGCCTCGACCGCCATCTCGATGGTGCCGAAGGCCGTGATGACGACCACCTGCGTGTCCGGCGACCCCGCCTTGATCCTGCGCAGAAGGTCCATCCCGTCCATCCCGGGCATCTGGATGTCGGTCACGACGAGGTCGAACCGACCCCGATCGAGGAGCGCGAGCGCCTCCTCCCCGCTCCCGGCCGTCGCGACCGCGTAGCCCTCCTGCGACAGGTTGTACTCCAGGATCCGGCGCAGGCTGGCGTCGTCGTCCACCACCAGGATCTTAGCCACGGCTCTCCTCCCCCGCGGAAGTGTCGGTCTCTCTTAGGATGCTGAAAGACTCCTCCATGGGTTTTTCAGCTACGGATTCTCGGGGGCGGCCCCTTCGAACCCTCACGAGGCTGTCTCTTCGCCTGCTATGAGCGGCAGTGCGAGCGTGAAGCGGGCGCCCCCCTCCTGCCGGTTCTCGACGGTCAGCGATCCGCCGTGGGCCTGGGCGATCCCGCGGCTGATGGCGAGGCCGAGCCCTGTCCCTTCGGACTTCGTCGTGAAGAACGGGTCGAACACCCGCCCGAGCACGTCCTCCGGGATCCCGGGGCCCTCGTCCTCCACCATGAGGGCGACGAGCTGGCCCTCCACCTCCCGGTACTCGGGCCCGCGGACCTTCCCCGGCCGGACCTCGCCCCGGATGGTCACGCTCCCGCCCGGAGGCGTGGCCTGAACCGCGTTGAGCAGGAGGTTCAGTATCACCTGCTTGAGCTGGGGCGCCGAGCCCCGCACGAGGAGGTCGGTCGGGAGCAGCTGCCGCAGCCCGACCCTCGACTTGGCCGCCTGGGTCGCCACCAGCGCCTCGGTCTCCCGCGCGATCTCGCCCAGGTCGGCCGGGCCGTTCTCGTCCGCCGGCGCGCGGGGTCGCGCGTAGCCCAGAAAGTCCTCCACGACACGGTTCAGCCGGTCCGTCTCCCTCAGGAGGATGTCCAGGAACTCCGCTTTCGGATGCCCGGGCGCGAACTCGTCCCGAAGGATCTCCGCCGTGCCCTTGATCCCGCCGAGGGGGTTTCGGATCTCGTGGGTCAGCGCGGCGGCGAGCTGCCCGATGGCCGAGAGGCGGTCGGCCCGGCGGAGCTGCTCCTCGATCTCGAGCATCTGATCCGCCTGGGTCCGCAACTGGCGGTACGAGCGGTCCAGACGCTCGGCGGCCTGCTGGCACTCGACCCGAAAACGGTGCTCCCGCTCGGCGAAGTAGCCGAGGAGACCCGAGAAGACGAAGTAGAGGCCGATCTCCATGAACTGGTTCGCGAGCTCGCGTTGAGCGTGATGCCAGTCCATCAAGATGTGCGGCGCGTAGAGGGACGCGATCGTTAGCGAAACCCAGAAGCCTCCCCTCGCGCCGAACCAGATCGCCGCCAGGCCTGCGGGGACGTAGTAGAGCCGCCGGTAGAGGTCGTGGAGGAGGGGAACGGTCGTCTGGGTCCCGTAGTGAAGCACGGAGATGAGCAGGACCAGGAGGATCACGGTGATCCACTTGGGCCGGAGGTCCTTGTTCGTTTCATTCATGGATCGTAAACCCCACTGAAGAACCGGAGACCGCTCGCCGCCGTCGGACCGGTGGAGGGCGGAGGCTCCTGCCGACGATTCTCCGGCACCGCCGCCCCGCGTGCAAGCTTCGGGCGGGGCCGCCAGGAGCGCCAGACGGAAGGTCCGAGAAGATACCTCATCGGGGGATGTCGGGAGTCTGCGTCAGGGGCCATCTTCTTCCTGAATGGGGAAGAGTCACACCTGTGCTTTCGTGAGGAGGTGTCCTATGACGACAGGTATACGACGTTTGCTCTCCGTGACCGCGGTGTCGGCCCTGCTGGCCGCCCCAGGCCTGGTGAGGGCCGTCCCCGTGGACCAACCGGCCCCCGGCCAACACGCGGCCGGTGCGGAAGGTTTCGAGGCGGAGGGAAGAAACGAGGTCGGGATCGGAGGACTGGAAGAGAAAGGCCTCGAACGAAGGATCGAGGAACCCCGCGCTCTCGAGGAACGGAAAGCGTTCGAGGACAACGCGGCTCTCGAGGAGCGCAAGCCCCTGGAGGAGCCGAGGGCCTTCGACGAGGGCAAGCCTTTAGAAGACCAGGGGGTCTTGGAGGAGCGTAGACGCCTGGAAGACAGGGCCTTCGACGAGGGCAAGCCTCTAGAAGACCAGGGACTCTTGGAGGAGCGTAGACGACTGGAAGATAGGGCCTTCGAGGAGGGCATGCCTTTAGAAGACCAGGGAGTCTTGGAGGAGCGTAGACGCCTGGAAGACAGGGCCTTCGAGGAGCCCAGGGCCTTGGAGGAGGACAGGCAGATCGAGGAGCCCAGGGCTTTAGAGGAGGACAGGGAGATCGAGGAGCCCAGGGCTTTCGAGGAGGACAGGGAGATCGAGGAGCCCAGGGCTTTCGAGGAAGACAGGGTCCTCGAGGAGCCCAAGGCTTTAGAGGAGGACAGAGTCCTCGAGGAGCCCAGGGCTTTCGAGGAGGATAGGGAGATCGAGGAGCCCAAGGCTTTAGAGGAGGACAGAGTCCTCGAGGAGCCCAAGGCTTTCGAGGAGGACAGGGAGATCGAGGAGCCCAGGGGCTTCGACGAGGACAGGGGCCTCGAGGAGCCTGAAGCCATGGAGGAGAACAGAGCGTTCGAGGAACCCGGGGCCATGGAGGAAGACGCGGCCCTCGAGCGGGCAGCCATCGAGCGTGTGGGCTTTCAGCAGGAAGCCCCGGGAGCCTCAGACTTGAGCCGCACCGATGAGGACGCCCTGGGCACCACGCAAGAGAAGGACGAAGAGAGCGCCGGGCAGATGGGTGCGACCGACTCCGAAAGCGCGGCAGGGTCCATCTCCGGCGATACGGCGGGCCCCATGAGCGACAGCGCCGCAGGGTCCGCCGGCGGCGGCGCGGTGGGATCCACGATGGATCAAGCCGAGAGCACCACGACGGGCGAAGCCGAGGAGTCCCTGACGGGTGAAGCCGGGTCGACGACCGGCGAGGACACCGGTTTCAGCGCCGGCGAGACCGAAGACTCCACGGCCGGCGACGCGTCGGAATCGATCACGGGCGGAGCCGCCGGGTCGACGAGCGAGGAAGCAGGCGTGGCCGAGTAGACCGCTGGGGTTGAGCGAAGGCCGCCCCCCACCGGGGCGGCTTTCGTCCCGTTCAGAGCAGGGACCTAATACTACAACGATACTTCGGATCAAAAGCACGTTATCCACAGATTACGCAGATCACGCAGATTCCGTGGATTGCCATAGTTGAGGATCCAAACATTGGAAAGCGCATCCGCTGCATCACCAGAATCTGTGAAATCTGCGAAATCTGCGGATCTCTCGTTGTAGTGCTAACCGAGGTTGAAGAAAGCAGGGGTCTAGACACACCGGCCGGGAAGCAGACCCACTCCGCACAGCCGGAGGACCTCGGCCCCGATGCGCTCCAGCGGGAGCACACGATCCACTCCGCCGTTGCGGATCGCCTCATTGGGCATGCCGAAGACCACCGAGGTGGCTTCGTCCTGGGCGATCGTCTGGGCGCCGGCGTCTTTCATCTCTTTCATGCCCCGAGCCCCGTCGTCCCCCATGCCGGTCATGATCACTCCGACGGCATTTCTGCCGGCGTACCGCGCGGCGGAGCGGAAGAGCACGTCCACCGACGGCCGGTGCCGGGAGACGAGCGGGCCGTCCCGCACTTCCAAGAAGTAGCGGGCGCCGCTCCGTTTGAGCAGGGTGTGCCGGTTTCCCGGCGCGATGAGCACCCTCCCCCTCAGGACCGTATCGTCGTTCTCGGCCTCCTTCACGGAGACGCTGCACACCCCATCGAGGCGCTGAGCGAAGGCCGCCGTGAACTTCTCGGGCATGTGCTGCACGATGACCATTCCCGGCGCGTCCGGCGGGAGGGCTTCGAGAAAGATCCGCAGGGCCTCCGTCCCGCACGTCGAGGCTCCCACCACGACCACCTTCTCGGTCGTCTGGATCATCGCCCTGGAGGTCGGCTTGGCGAGCACCGCGTCCGCCGAGAGCTTCGGCTCGACGGGACGGACCGTCATGGGCCGAACGCGCGCGGCGGCCGCGGCCTTCACGGCGTCACAGAGGCGGACCTTCGACTCCTCCAGGAATTGGCGGGTGCCGAGGCGGGGCTTCTGGATGATATCTACCGCGCCGTACTCCAGCGCCCGGAGGGTACTCTCGCAGCCTTCCTCCGTAAGCGTCGAGCACATGACGACGGGAATCGGGTGCTCGCTCATGATCTTCCTGAGGAAGGTGAGTCCGTCCATGCGGGGCATCTCGACGTCGAGGGTGATCACGTCGGGAGGATCACGCCGGATCTTCTCGGCCGCCCTGTAAGGGTCGGAGGCTGTGCCGACCACCATGATCTGCGGATCGCTCCCGAGCACCTCCTTCATCGTCTCCCGGACGAGAGCCGAGTCATCCACGACCAGGACGCGAATCTTCTTGCTCACTGCGCGCCCCTTTCAGCGGGCCGGCGCGCTCGGGCTCCAGCGCAGCCGGCGGCTCCCGCGCTGAGAGTGCGGAGTCTCTTGACGTAGACTTCGCCCGTCCGAGGAACGAAAAAGAGCTTGCGGCCGCGGTTTCCCCCTACGTCGTGGGCGAG